>NZ_RZOT01000192.1:0-9976 GCF_003999085.1 Mesorhizobium sp. M4A.F.Ca.ET.090.04.2.1 | reverse complement strand
GCCCTCTCGTCGCAAATATCGGCGTGGGCGAATTTGTAATTGCGCGCGTTCTCGATCGCGCGCAGCGACGCCAGATTTCCGGCATAGGTGAGCTTGTCGAGATTGGTCACGCGGTAGGCCGGATTGGCGCATAGGTGCCTGCACACGGCCGAGCCGATGAAGCCGGCACCGCCGGTCACCAGGAAATTCATTCCGCTCCCCTCCTCACGCAAACACCTCCGCGGCGGCAAGCACCGGCGCATCAAGGTCCTTGTCCGAAAGCTGGAACCCACCCGCCATTGCCGGCCATTCGATGCCGACGGCAGGGTCGTCGAAACGGATCGACCGTTGATGGGCAGGCGAATAGATATCGGTCACCTTATACAGAACCTCGGTATCCGGCACGAGCGTGACGAATCCATGCGCGAAGCCTTTCGGCACCAGGACCTGATTGCCTTTCTCGGCCGACAGGTCGACGGCGACCCATCTGCCAAAGCTCTTCGAGCCGCGGCGAATGTCGACGGTGACGTCGAGGATCCTGCCTCTGACGACGCGCACCAGCTTCTCCTGAGCATGCGGCGGCAACTGATAGTGAAGCCCCCGCACCACACCGGCGGCGGCGGAATAGGAGCGGTTGTCCTGCACGAAACGGAGATCGATGCCGGCCTCGGCGAAGCGCTGGGCGTTCCAGTCCTCGACGAAATAGCCGCGAGCGTCGTGAAAACGCTTCGGGACGATCTCCAGCACGCCGTCGAGGCCGAGTTGGATGATCTCCAGCACCCTAGTTCTCCGACAACTCGCTGACGCGCCTGCGCAAATACGCGGCGTATTCGTTCTGGCCAAGGCGAGCGGCGCGTTCAAGTACCTTGTCGGCCGTCAGCCAGCCCTGCTCGAAGGCAATCTCCTCCGGGCAAGCCACCTTGATGCCCTGGCGGTGCTCGATGGTGCGCACGAAGGATGCTGCCTCGTGCAGGCTGTCGTGCGTGCCGGTATCGAGCCAGGCATAGCCGCGACCAAGCTGATGCACCTGCAACTGCCCGCGTTCGAGATAGATATTGTTGACTGCCGTGATCTCGAGTTCGCCGCGCTTCGACGGACGGATGCTCGACGCGATGTCGACGACATCGTTGTCGTAGAAATAGAGGCCGGTAATGGCCCAGTTGGACTTGGGTCTATGTGGCTTTTCCTCGATCGTCAAAGCCCTGCCGCCGGCCTTGTCGAATGAGACCACGCCATAGCGCTCCGGATCCTCGACACGGTAGGCGAACACCGAGGCGCCACGTTCGCGCTTCGCCGCCATGCGGCAGAGCTGCGAAAGGCCTTCCCCGAAGTACAGGTTGTCGCCAAGGATCATCGACACATTGTCCTTGCCGATGAAGTCGCGACCGATGATGAAGGCTTCGGCAAGGCCGTTGGGGTGAGGCTGCGGAGCAAAGGAAACGTCGAGCCCGAACTCCGAGCCATCGCCCAGCAACTGCTGGAATGCCGGCAAGTCGCGTGGGGTTGAGATGATAAGGACCTGGCGGATTCCCGCAAGCATCAGCACGCTCAGCGGGTAGTAGATCATCGGCTTGTTGTATATCGGGAGTATCTGCTTGGACACGGCCAGCGTCAGCGGATAGAGACGGACCCCGTTGCCTCCCGCAAGGATAATTCCCTTCAACAGATCCTCCTGGCCACGCCGAACCCCCTTCAGCACCACCCTGCTAAGGTTTCGCACGATGGCTTGTCAATCTCGATGCCCGTCGGCGCCCCGACCGGCCAGGCCTGCGGCCACCCGGCCGCACGCCCGACGACAATCAGACCAGCGGCGCGAGGTTTGTCGGTTGGCAAATCGCGATCCGGTGCTAAACAGCAACGGACCGGCCGCGAAAACGGAAATCCCATGGCCAGACTTCTTGTCACCGGCGGCGCCGGCTTTCTCGGATCGCATCTGTGCGGCAGGCTTGTCGAGCTTGGACATCAAGTGGTCTGCGCCGACAACTTCAGCACCGGATCGAGGGACAATATCCGTCAGCTTCTGACAGTTCCGGCATTCGAGCTGATCGAACATGACGTGACGCTGCCGCTCGACCTGGACGTCGACGGCATCTACCATCTTGCTTCACCGGCAGCGCCCATCCACTACCAGAACGACCCGATCCGGACGACGAGGACCAACGTACTCGGCGCCATCAATATGCTCGATCTCGCCAGATCTCGAGGCGCAAGGATCCTGCAGGCCTCCACTTCGGAGATCTATGGCGACCCGGAAGTGCATCCACAGCCGGAAACCTATTGGGGGCGGGTGAACCCGATCGGCACGCGCAGTTGCTACAATGAAGGCAAGCGTTGCGCCGAAACGCTGTTCTTCGACTACTGGCGCGAGGCCCGCACCGAGATCAAGGTGGCGCGCATCTTCAACACCTATGGCCCGAACATGCACCCGGACGATGGGCGCGTCGTCAGCAATTTCATCGTCCAGGCGATCCGCGGCGAGGCGTTGACAATCTACGGCACCGGCCGCCAGACGCGCAGTTTCTGCTATGTCGACGATCTCGTCGACGGCCTGCTGAGGCTCATGGCATCGCCCGCCGATTTCACGGGCCCGGCCAATATCGGCAACCCGCATGAGGTGACGATGATCGAACTGGCCGAACATGTGCTTCGGCTTGTCGGTGGCGGCTCCAAACTGGAGTTCCGACCCTTGCCCACGGACGACCCAAGGCAAAGATGCCCGGACATTTCGCTCATGCGGGCGGCGCTCGGTTGGCGGCCGCGGGTCAGTCTGGAAGACGGCTTGAGGCAAACGGTTGCCTATTTCCAGCGTCGTTTGGCGACGGCATGAAAAAGCCGGCGGGCAGAGACTGCCAGCCGGCTCCTTTCACTTTGATTGGCGTCAGGCGCGCTTGAGCAGCGACCAGACGGCCGGCACCAGGCTCGCGGCGAGCGCCACCTTGATCAGGTCGCCGACGATGAAGGGCAAGACGCCGAACTGCCAGGACTTTTCCGGACCGATCAGCATCGCCAGCCAGGCGAAGCCCATCGCCATCATGATCACTTCGGCCACCAGCATGGCATTGAAGAGCTTGACCGGATGACGGTCCCAGCCACGGTCGGCGGCCCAGCCGACGATCGCCGCCATGACGACGAAGCCGGCCAGATAGCCGCCGGTGGAGCCGAGCATATAGGCGACGCCGATGCCCTTCTCCGGCGTGCCCTGGAAGACCGGGAAACCCATGGCGCCCTCGGCCATGTAGAGAAGCAGCGTGGCCACGCCGAGGCGCAGGCCGAACGCCGATGCAATCAGCAGCACGGCGAGCGTCTGCAGCGAGACGTCGACCGGGCCGAGCACGACTTTGGTCTTGGCCGACAGGGTCAGGAGCAGCGTGCCGGCAATCGCCAGCAGGAGCTGCGTCGCCAGCCGCGCCGCGCCCTTTTCAGGCAGTGCCAGAGAAACAAGCGGACGCATCGTTGCTGCAAGTGCCATGGTCATCCCATTCAAGCTGTCGCCGACATGCGGCCTCGCGTTTTCCTATATTGGCTTCCGTGTTATGCGGCAATCGCTTTTGCCGTCTCACGGAACGGAGCTTCGCGCCCCATGCCCCTCAAGTTCGACACGCGCTTCGATCCCGCTTACGGCAAGGCGGTGACCGTCGCGCCGGACGTGCAACGCCTCACCGCCAGAAACCCCAGTCCGTTCACCTTTCACGGAACCAATAGCTACTTGATAGGCAGCGAGACGCTCGCGGTGATCGATCCGGGACCTGACGACGACGCGCATCTACAGGCGCTGATCGAGGCGATCGGCGGCAGGCCGGTCAGCCATATCTTTGTCAGCCATACTCATCGCGACCATTCCCCGCTGGCGGCGCGGCTGAAGGAGCGCACCGGAGCGGCCGTGCTCGGCGAAGGCCCACACCGTCCGGCGCGGCCCTTGCGCATCGGCGAGGTCAACCCGCTCGATGCCAGCGCCGACACGGATTTCGTTCCAGATACCGCGCTCGCCAACGGTGCGCTGGTCCAGGGCGACGGCTGGGCGATCAGGACGGTGTTGACGCCGGGGCATGCCGCCAACCACGCGGCGTTCGCGCTCGAGGGAACAGGCATCCTGTTTTCCGCCGACCATGTCATGGCGTGGGCAACTTCCATCGTGGCGCCGCCCGACGGCGCCATGGCCGACTATATGGGCTCGCTCGACAAGTTGATCGAGCGCG
Source organism: Mesorhizobium sp. M4A.F.Ca.ET.090.04.2.1 (assembly GCF_003999085.1). Lineage (NCBI taxonomy): Bacteria > Pseudomonadati > Pseudomonadota > Alphaproteobacteria > Hyphomicrobiales > Phyllobacteriaceae > Mesorhizobium > Mesorhizobium sp. M4A.F.Ca.ET.090.04.2.1. Next base: position 5,801 of record NZ_RZOT01000192.1, on the reverse strand, counting down.
ACGACCGCGTGCTGCTGCCCGGCCATGGCGGGCCGGTAACCAAGCCGCGCAGCTTCATGCGCGGGCTGAAGGCGCATCGCAAGATGCGCGAGCGGGCGATCCTGGAACGCATCCGTGGCGGCGACCGCACGATCAAGGAGATGGTGGCGGCGATCTACCGCGACACCGACCCGCGCCTGCATGGCGCCGCCGGCCTGTCGGTGCTGGCGCATCTGGAGGACCTGGTCGCGCGCGGCCTGGTCAGCACCGGCGGCGACGCGGCCATTGACGGCATTTTCACGCCGGCCGGCTAGATCTCATTCGGCCGGCGCCGCCCCCACTTGCCCAGCCACTTCCTGATCGAGCTCGCCAAGGAAATCGACGATGCGGGCGGCGTTGTCGCCTAGGTCGTGGCGGCCGTAGCGGGAGGCTGAACGCATATCGACAATGACCGTGTTGCCGTCATCGGCGATGCGGATCGCGACATCGGCCGGCAGGCCCAGCACGAAACTCCTGGCCAGCGCGTTGATCGTCACCTCGCTTTGGCCGTCTGTTTCGGGATACGGCCCCTGCAGTTGCCAGTCGCGCCGGTCGAGCACGGTTTCCACCGCGTCGACCACGGTTTCGAACGGCAGATTGTAGCTGCGGCCGGTGACCAACGGATAGGCATCGCCTTGCAGCCGCTGCTCGCCGGGCGTGGGCGGCGAAAGCACATTCATGTCCGCCGTCCGGTCCGACGTGTCGAGCACCGGCGGATCGTCGAGATCGGTCGAAATGTCCCTGAGCGGCGGCGAGGTCGTCGCCCAGTAGGCGGCGACGCCGAAGGGAGCAAGCACCAGAAGCGCCAGCAGTGCGCCGACCGACAGATCGCGGCCGCCGCGATCGCCGAAGTTCCACAGCCTCGACAAGGCGAATCCGGCAAACAGCAGGGCGAAGGCGGCAAGCAGCGCCACGATCGCCAGAACCCACAGGAATACAGGCGTTTCGACGAGGTCGAGGCGATGGCCGACAAGCACGGTCAGGAGCAGGACGACCGAAAAAGCCGCTGTCCGCCGCGACCAGCCGGCGGCGCTCGACGTCTGCCGTTCAGCAACAACAACCATTATCCGCCGCACCAACCCGAACGGTACCTAGAGCGTTTCATCGTTTCAGGAAAGCGAAGGACGCTCTATCTCTTTGTTTTGACGCAATTCCGGACGGAAAACCGCTACGCACTTTTCCTGGAATTTGCTCAGGAGTTTCTTGACGGCTGCCAGAAGCCTCAAAAACATCCATCCCGTCAATCCGTCGGCAAGCGATAGTCCCTGAATTGCTCGCGCAAGGTGATCTTCTGGATCTTGCCGGTGGCGGTATGGGGAATTTCGCCGACGAAGGCGACGTCGTCGGGCATCCACCACTTCGCCACCTTGCCGCTCATGAAGGTCAGGATGTCGGTCTTGCTCGGCTCCTTGCCCGGCTTGCGCACGATGACCAGCAGGGGCCGCTCGCCCCATTTCGAGTGCGGAACGCCTATTGCCGCCGCCTCGGCGACATCGGGGTGGCCGACGGCGAGGTTTTCGAGATCGATGGTCGAGATCCATTCGCCGCCCGACTTGATGACGTCCTTGGCGCGGTCGGTGATCTGCATGTAGCCGCCGGCATCGATATGGGCGACGTCGCCTGTGTCGAACCAGCCCTCGGCGTCGAACTGCTCGGAGCCGACACCGCCATAGTAGGCGCGCGCGATGGCCGGGCCGCGCACCTTCAGCCGCCCGAAGGTCCTGCCGTCCCATGGCAGCGCATTGTCGTCGTCGTCGGTCACCTTCATTTCGACGCCGAAGGGCGGATAGCCCTGCTTGCCCTGGACATCGAGCCTGGCATCGCCCTGCAGCCCGGCATATTCCGGCTTCATCGTGCACAGCGTACCGAGCGGCGACATTTCGGTCATGCCCCAGGCATGGATGACCTGGACGTCGTAATTGTCCTGGAATTTCTGGGTTATGGCGCGCGGACAGGACGAGCCGCCGATGACGACCTTCCGCAGGTGGGGAAGCTTCCTGCCGGTCTCCTCCAGATATTGCAGCAGCATCATCCATACCGTCGGCACCGCGGCACTGAAGGTCACCTTCTCGGTGTCGAGCAATTCATAGATCGAGGCACCATCCATCTTGCAGCCGGGCATGACCAGCTTGGCGCCGATCATCGGCGCGCTCTGGCCGAGGCCCCAGGCATTGGCATGGAACATCGGCACGACCGGCAGGATGACGTCACGGGCCGAAATGCCCATGGCGTCGGGCATGGCGGCGATCATGGCGTGCAGCACATTGGAGCGGTGGCTGTAGAGCACGCCCTTGGGATCGCCCGTCGTGCCCGAGGTGTAGCACATGCCGGCGGCGGTGTTCTCGTCGAAGGTCTTCCAGGCGAAAGCGCCATCGGCTTCGGCCAGCCAGTCCTCATAGGCAACCGCGTTCGGCAGCGCCGTATCCGGCATATGCGCGCTATCGGTCAGTACGATGACCTTGTTCAGCGATTTGACTGCGCCGGCGATCTTTTCCAGGAGCGGCACGAAGGTCAGGTCGACGAAGATCGCCCTGTCCTCGGCGTTGTTCATGATCCAGGCGATCTGTTCGGGAAAGAGACGCGGATTGAGCGTGTGATAGATCGCGCCGATGCCCATGATGCCATACCAGGCCTCGATGTGGCGCGCCGTGTTCCAGGCGAGCGTGGCGATGCGATCGCCGAGCCTGAAGCCGTCCTCCTCCAGCCGCTGCGCCACCTTCAACGCCCGCTGGTGGATGTCGGCATAGGTGGTGCGCACGATCGGGCCCTCGATCGAGCGCGACACGATCTCGCGTCCGCCGTGCTGCCGCTCGGCGTTGTCGATCAGCTTGTGGCAAAGCAGCGGCCATTCCTGCATCAGTCCAAGCATTTGTTCCTCCCCTGCGCTTTTGGCGATCTTTTTGCGCCATTGTGGGACGAACCTGCGGATTGTCCAGCCGTTAGCGTTGAAAGCGGTGCATTCCTTGATGCCGCCGCGGAAACCGCCACAATCCGGCCATCGTCGGCGTTAAATTTCGTTAACGGGCTGTGGGTGCGATTGGCGAATGAAAGAGGTTCGCATGGACACGCAGCTCGACGACAAGGCTCCCGAAGACTTGGCATTCGAAAATGCGCTTGCCGAAAGTCTGACCGATTTGGCGCCGGACGCCAGAACTGTTTCCGAAGATGAATTCGTCGAGGTTGTCGGAGGCGCCTTAGAGGCGGTCGGCGGCACGCTGCTGTTCAAGATGTGCGTCCAGGACGGCGATGAGGCCCAGCATGTCGCGGCGGCTTGCGTCGGCGACGGCGGCAATCGCCAGTTCCTGCTGCTCACCTTGCCGACCGTCGGCGGTGCGTTGAAGGTCGAGACCGCGTCGAGGAGCACCAATCCGGTGGCCGGCATCGCCGCCGCCTATGCCGGGCTGATGGACGTATTCCAAACGGCCGCCTGACAGTTCCAGCGAAAGGGTCGGTTTGAGCGCCCGCCCAGGCGTGGGCTCGGCCTTGCGCCGGCCGCCTGTCCGACACATCTATTGCGGGCGACCTCTCATCTGGACAAGGAGACCCCCGCCAATGGACCAGATCGCCAACCCCGCTCCCGGCTTCCAGCGCAATCCCGCCAAGGTCATTACCATCGAGCCTTATCGCGGCACCGTCACCGTGCGCGCCGGCGAAACGGTCATCGCCTCGTCGAAAAGAGCGAAGCTCCTGTCGGAGCCGCCCTATCCCGCGGTCTTTTATATTCCGTTCGAGGACATCGATTTCAGTCTGTTGGCCAAGACCGGTCACTCGACGCACTGCCCCTTTAAGGGCGACGCGAGCTACTGGAGCGTTCTGCCGGCCGAAGAGACAGGCAAGGACGCGATGTGGGCCTATGAGCGGCCCTTCGACGAGATGACGGAAATCCGCGATCACGGCGCCTTCTATCCCAGCAAGGTGACGATCGAAGCGGCCCCGGACTGAGCGACAAAAGATGAAGCAAAGGCCGGGATGATGCGAACGCGAGATCGCCATCGGACGCGACCTCGACGCATCAATGAAATGGCCTGCGAGTCCGGTCAATGCTGGCCTTTGCGAACGGCCACGATGAGCGCCGACAGGCCGTAGGCCAGCACCAGCAACGGGAACAGGGCGAAGAGATACGCCGCACCCGGGCCGCGCTCGAGCAATACTGTTTTCACATCGTCAGGATCGAACCAGCAGGGATGGACCGATCCATCCGGATAGTCTCCCAGCTTTTGCAGGGAGAACCCGATCCAGCCCAGGCTGACGGCGGAAATCGGCGGAAAAGCCGCCGAGTAGGTCTCGGTGCCGAGCGCCTCGTAGCGGACGGCGAACACGGACTGGTATGTACTCGACCGCGCACTCTTGCCGGTGCCCGGAAAGGCGCGGATGGCCGAGTCGAAGACGGTGCAGGATGTTTCCCGATAGGCCGTAAAGGACCGGAAGTCGCCAACCGCGAGCCCCGCGAAAAAGAGCAGGAAGCCCACCGCGGTGGCGACCGCGAACCACGCGCCGAGCGCCGTCCGCCCGCGTCCTCGCCCCGCCATTCGCGCGACGACTGCCGCACCGGCGACAGCGAAGGCCAGGAACGCGAGCACGACAAGTTGCGCCCGGGTGACCTTCACCGGTCCGACGCGGATTGCGTTCGGATCGGGCGCCGCCGCCAGTTCCGGCGCCGTTTCGAAACGCAGGTACCCTGCAGGCAACGTCGTGATCTCGGTGGCGAGCGGGGCAAGCGTTCCCGCCGCTTCGCGCCGCGTCAGAAGGTCTATCCGGCACTGCGTGGTCGATCCGGCCGAAAATGCCCCCTCGTGCCAGACGAGACCCCGGCTGTCCGGGTCGCGTACCGCGCCGGCACAATCGCCGTCGGCACGGATGAAATAGGCTTGCGGCAGGACGGTCTTGATGCGCGCATAGGCGCTGTCGCCACCGGTGTTCGTCACCGTAACCGCATAGTGGAGAACGTCGCCCGCAACCGCCGGCACGGGCTCGTGGATGGCGTTCGAGGTCGAAAAGTCCGGCGGTGCCGCGCGGATTGGGCCGCACATCACCGCCGTAACCAGAAGCGCGGCCCACCACGCGAGACCAACTAGTTTTCGCAGATGAAGTTCATCCCCACAGAATGTGATCGACAAGAGACACCGCCGACATGGCTCTGTAAAGCCGATTTTGCGGTCCCGTATTTTCCGCCGCGATCACGAGGATTGGCACAGCCTTGTCTGCTGGATCCGGCCAAAGCGCACCCTGAGCGATCAGTCGGTGGTGCCGTCGTTGCCTATGCCGTCGGCATGGTCGAGCCGCACGAAGGTCAGGCCCTTTTGCTTGAGCGCCAGCAGCCCCTGCACCACGCCCTCGCCGGCGGCATGGGTCGGCTGGTTGATATGGGCGATGATGACGTCGCCGTCCTTGGCGGCGGCGATGCGCCGGGCGGTTTCCCTGGCGCCCAGCAGCGAACCGCCGTCGCCGTTGATCGAGAAGCCGGCGACCTTGAAGCCGAGCTTGCGAATCATCGCTATGGCCGAGGGGCTGTATTCGGCGGTGGCGCCGCGAAACCATTTCGGTGCCGGTTCACCGGTCCCTGCGAGCGCCGTGGCGCCCGATTCGACCTCCGCCAGCACGGCATCCGGGCTGCCGGCGCTGCGGATGCCGTAGATCTTTTGCGGCGTGTCGACAGCCGGAACATGGCGGCCGCCGTGATTCTCCAGTTCGAACAGGTCCGGATGCGCGCGCATGATCTCGACGGCGGCGGCGTTGCGCTTCAGCCAGATGCCGGTGACGAAAATCGTGGCGGGGGGCCCTTT
>NZ_RZOT01000191.1:0-10199 GCF_003999085.1 Mesorhizobium sp. M4A.F.Ca.ET.090.04.2.1 | reverse complement strand
ATGTCGACCGGCTCTACGCGGCGAGCGGCCTCACCGATCCCGCCATCGACATCGATGTCGCCCTGACCGGCAAGGATGCGCTGGGGGGCGGCGGCGAACGCTTCTTCGGCGGCGACAATGTCGTCGCCGGCAATCCGGTGACGGCCGAGGTGGAGCTCCCCTCGGGCTCGTGGCGGATTTCGGCCATTCCCAAGGGTGGCTGGCCGGCGGCACCGAAGAATGAACGGACCTTGCAGGCACTCATGGCGCTCGCCGGCGTGTTGGTGGTGTTGCCGATCCTGGTGGCCGGACGGCTGTTCGGCGAGAGGCAGAAAAACTATGCCGAATTGAGGCGCCTGTCCGGACGGCTGGAGCTCGCGCTGGAGGCCTCGGGCATCGGTGTGTGGGAGCACGATCTCGCCACCAACGAACTGGTGTGGGACGAGCGCGTCAACGAGATTTACGGCAAGCCTGCCGACGCCAAGCCGCGCGGTTATGATGACTGGGCAGGGACGATCCACCCCGACGACATCGAGCGTGCGCGGCGGGATTTCGACCAGGCCGCAGCGACCAAGGGCCTCTACTCCTCGCAATACCGCCTCGTCCACCATGACGGCACTATCCGCCACGTCCGTACACGCGCGACGTTCTTCCAGGACAGCGGCGACACGCCGAAGATGATCGGCGCCGAATGGGACGTGACCAGCGACGTGCTGCTCAACGAGAACCTCGTGCGTGAGCGGCAGCTGTCGGAATCGAAGAACGCCGAGCTGGAGGCTGCCAGCGCCCGCATCGAGCATGTGGCGCTTCACGATTCACTGACTGGCCTGCCCAATCGCCGCTACCTCGACGAGATGCTGGCCGAAAGCGGGGAAACCGGCCGCACCGCGCTGCTGCATCTCGACCTCGACCGCTTCAAGCAGATCAACGACACGCTCGGTCACGCCGCGGGCGATGCCATGCTGGTGCACGCCTCCAAGGTCATCAAGGCCAACGCCAGGCCCGCCGATTTCGTGGCGCGCATCGGCGGCGACGAGTTCGTGGTGGTAGGCCATGGCGCTGGCGACGACAGGCTTGCCGAACTCGCCAGCCGCATTATCGAGGAGATGCGCCAGCCGGTAAATTTCCAGGGCCACCAGTGCCGGTTCGGCGTCAGCATCGGCATTGCCGCCAATGACGGCGTCGACGCCAGGCAGTTGCTCGTCAATGCCGATCTCGCGCTGTACCGGGCGAAAAGCCATGGCCGTAATCGCTACGAGTTCTTCAACGCGGAGCTGCAGAGCGAGATCGTTCGGACCAAGCAGATCGCCGATGAAATCCTGGGCGGGCTGGAGCGGAACGAATTCATCGCTTACTACCAGCCGCAGTTCGACGCCAGGACGCTCGAAATCGTCGGCGTCGAAGCGTTGTCGCGCTGGAAGCATCCGCGTCGCGGCATCCTCGCGCCCGCCGCCTATCTCAAGGTCGCCGAAGAACTGAATGTTGTGGCGCTGATCGACCGCACCACTCTCAAGCAGGCGCTGGAGAACTTCGAGCGCTGGTCGCATCTCAACATTCCGCGCGTTTCGGTCAACGTCTCGGCCAGGCGCCTTGAGGACAGAGACCTGATCAAGGGTCTGCGCAAGCTCGCCATCAAGCAAGGGACGGTGTCGTTCGAGCTGGTGGAGTCGATCTTCCTCGACGAGAACGACGACTTCGTTTCGTGGAATATCGAGCAGATCAAGGGACTCGGCATCGACATCGAAATCGACGATTTCGGCACCGGCTACGCCTCGATCGTCAGCCTGCTCAAGCTGCAGCCGCGCCGGCTCAAGATCGACCGCCAGCTGATCACGCCGATCACCGGCTCAACGGCGCAGCGGCGGCTGGTGTCGTCAATCATCGAGATCGGCAAGTCGCTCGGCATCGAAGTGGTGGCCGAAGGCGTCGAGACGATGGATCACGCGCGCATCCTCAAGGAACTGGGTTGCGACATCCTGCAGGGCTACGCCTTCGGCGCCCCGATGGACGCCAAGACCTTCAAGGCCTTCGCCCAGTCGCGCAAATGGCTCCAGGCGGGGTAGCGGAACAGCCCTACCCCCGCAGTCCCGGCGCTTCCTGGCCGGTCCGCGCGACATATTCAGTGTAGCCGCCGCCATAGGTGTGGATGCCATCGGGGGTGAGCTCCAGCACGCGGTTGGAAAGCGCGGCCAGGAAATGGCGGTCGTGCGAGACAAAGAGCATCGTGCCTTCGTACTGCGAAAGCGCGTTGATCAGCATCTCCTTGGTCGCCATGTCGAGGTGGTTGGTCGGCTCGTCGAGTACCAAAAGGTTGGGGGGATCGAACAGCATCAGCGCCATCACCAGCCGCGCCTTCTCGCCGCCGGACAGCACGCGGCACTTCTTCTCGATCTCGTCGCCGGAAAAGCCGAAGCAGCCGGCAAGCGCGCGCAGCGGCGCCTGGCCAGCCTGCGGGAAATTGTCTTCGAGCGTCTGGAACACGGTGCGCTCGCCCTCCAGCAGCTCCATGGCGTGCTGGGCGAAATAGCCCATCTTGACGCTCGGACCGCGCGCCACCGTGCCCTGGTCGGGCTCGGAGGCGCCGGCCACCAGCTTCAAAAGCGTCGACTTGCCGGCGCCGTTGATGCCCATCACGCACCAGCGCTCGCGCCGGCGCACCTGGAAGTCGAGGCCTGAATAGATGGTGCGGCTGCCGTAGCTCTTGTGGATACCCTTCAGCGTCGCCACGTCCTCGCCGCAGCGCGGTGCCGGCTGGAACTCGAAGGTCACCGTCTGGCGCCGCTTCGGCGGCTCGACGCGGTCGATCTTGTCGAGCTTCTTCACCCGGCTCTGGACCTGCGCGGCATGCGAGGCGCGCGCCTTGAAGCGCTCGATGAAGGCGATCTCCTTGGCCAGCATTGCCTGCTGGCGCTCGAACTGCGCCTGCAACTGCTTGTCGGCCAGCGCCCGCTGCTCCTGGTAGAATTCGTAATTGCCGGAGTAGGAGGTGAGCGAACCGGCGTCGATCTCGACGATCTTGGTGACGATGCGGTTCATGAACTCGCGGTCGTGCGAGGTCATCAGCAGCGCGCCGTCATAGTTTTTCAGGAATTGCTCCAACCAGATCAGGCTTTCGAGATCGAGGTGGTTGCTCGGCTCGTCGAGCAGCATGACATCGGGCCGCATCAACAGGATGCGCGCCAGCGCGACGCGCATCTTCCAGCCGCCGGAAAGTTTGGCGACGTCGCCGTCCATCATCTCCTGGCTGAAACCGAGGCCGTCCAGTACCTCGCGGGCGCGGCCGTCCAGCGCATAGCCGTCGAGCTCCTCGAAGCGGTGCTGCAGTTCGCCGTAGCGCTCGATGATGGCGTCCATCTCGTCGGCGCGGTCGGGATCGCCCATGGCGTGCTCGAGCTCGCGCATCTGGGCGGCGACCGCGCTTACCGGGCCGGCACCCTCCATCACCTCGGCAACGGCGCTCATACCTTCCATGTCGCCGACATCCTGGCTGAAATAGCCGATGGTGACGCCGCGATCGACCTGGACCTGCCCTTCGTCCGGCTGCTCCTGCCCGGTGATCATTCGGAACAAGGTCGTCTTGCCGGCGCCGTTCGGTCCGACGAGGCCGATCTTCTCGCCCTTCTGCAAGGCGGCCGAGGCTTCGATAAAGACGATCTGACGGCCGTTCTGCTTGCCGATGTTTTCAAGACGGATCATGGAGCGGTCCGGTTAAATGCGCTGACGTGGCGGGATTTGCCCGGGCATACGCGAATGCAGGCGGTAGTGGAAGAGGCAGAAGCGCCGCAGCCAGCATCCGTGGTGATTGGCGAAGGCGGCGGCGACAGTTGATCTCCCCCCTTGCGGGGGAGAAAGCATTTTCCTGCATTTGCGAGCGGGCTTGTCCCCGAGCAAGTGCTTGGAAAATGCCAGAGAGGGGATTTCGTAGGGCGCTGTGCGCTACTTTCTCGTAGGCGCAGTGCCCCCTCTCTTGCGGCGCTTTACTTCGCGTCGTGGAAGATGATTCCCACAGTGTGACGCCGCCCCGAGCGCAGACGACTGACGCCATGGCGCAGGTTCACCCGATAATAGCCCCGACTGCCCTCGACCGGCCGGTTGTGAACGGCGAAGATCACCGCGTCGCCGCGCCTCAGCGGCACCACCTCGGCACGGCTCTGCATGCGCGGGCGCTGCTCGGTCAACACGAACTCGCCGCCTTCAAAATCCTCGCCGGGTTCGGACAAGAGGATCGCCACCTGCAGCGGAAAGGCGAGCGTGCCGTAGAGGTCCTGATGCAGGCAGTTGAAGTCGCCGGGGCCGTATTGCAAGAGAAGCGGCGTCGGCCTCGTCTGCCCCTCGTCGTGGCAGCGCTTGAGGAAGGCAGCGTGGTCGGCGGGATAGCGCAGCGCTGCGCCCATCTTCTCGTTCCAGTCGTTGGCGACGCCAGCCAGCCGCGGATAGAGCGCCCTGCGCAGGCCTTCGATCGGATCGGGGAGCGGGTAGCGGAAATAGCGGTACTCGCCCTTGCCGAAGCCGTGACGCGCCATCACCACATGGCTGCGGAAATGTTCTTCGTGCGGATAGAGCGCGGCGATTTCGTCGCATTCGTCGGGGGCGAGAAGGTTTTTCATGACGGCGCAGCCATGGGCGTTGAGTTCGGAGACCAGGGCAGGCCAGTCTTGCGCCTCGACACGCGTTTCGGCGGAGCGGCTGGCGCGTTTGGCGCTGATGGAATGGATGGTCATGGCGGCCTCCTGTCGCTTGCCTACCGTGAAAATGGGGCGGGCGGAGGCTGGGAGCCACCCGTTTCATGCGGAGATTGGGCGCGGCCCTGACCTTCTCCCCTTGTAGGAGAAGGGAAGATCGCGCTTTCACCGCTTGCGATACCCCTCCAGCTCCGGATCGAGGTCGACCCGCACCGCATTGGTGAACACGCAGGTCGCCACCATGATGCCGGCAAAGGCGGCGAGGTTGACCAGCAGCGTGTCATCATAGCGCGCCTTGAGCGCTGCCCAGAGCTCATCCGGAATCGCATTGGCATCGGCGGCGACCGCCTTGCCGAAGGCGATCAGCAGCGTCTCGTCGGCGGTGGGCTCGATTGCCTCTGGATCGAGACCGCCATCCATCAGCGCGCGGCGGAAGAAGGTGACGGGAACCTCGGCGCGCATTGTCTCCGAGATCGCCATCGAAAGCAGCCAGATGGCACGGTCGTCCAGCGTAGGCTTGAGCAGATCGCGCAGCGTGAACCATTCGGCATAGATGCGGTGAGCGGCCGGCGAATTGAGCAGGATGCGCTTCATGTTGGTCATGCGCCCGCGCAAGCTGAGCTCCCTGTCGTGCTCGGCGCGGATTTCTTGCGACGCCGTCGCGTAGTCGATAGGCGGGATCATGGCCATGGGAAACGGTCCCCTCACCCCAGCGACGTGTGCAGTTCGGGGGAGGCGCGCAGCGTGTTGGAGACGGTGCAGATCGCCTCGGCATCCTCGATGATGCGCTGCTTGGTCGCCGTGTCGAGATCGCCGGAAATATCGAGCCTGATGCTGAAGCGGACGATGCGGGACGGCTCGTCCGCCGCCTTCTCGCCGCCGACCTCGGCGCGCACCTCGCCAAGCTGCGCGGCGACCCCAAGGCGCGTGGCAGCGATGCGGGCGCTGAGCACCATGCAGGCGGCGAGCGAGGCGTGCAACAGATCGAGCGGATTGAAGCCCGGCGCGCTCGCGCCGGTCACGATATCGACCGCGCCGCCGGTCGGCGTGGTGACAACCGGCAGGCCGCCGGGTTGCAGGACGGCCAGCGCGCCGGTCGCTCGGGTTCTGATCTTCAGCTCGCTCATCGTATTTCCTCTGGCGTGCCAGGGTTGGTGGACAGCTCAAAGATGCTGCCAGATTGCCTTCAGCGGCGAGCCGATTGCCTGCTCGATCCTGCGCAGCTGGTCGACCGCCAATGAGGTCTCTCCGGGATTGACGACCGTAAGCGCGCAGCTGCCGAATGCGGCAGGCCATACGTAGCGCAACTCGTTGAGTGAGGTCGGCCTTTCGCAGCAAGGCGTTACGACAGCAAGGTCTTTAAAGCCAGATGCAGCCGCCCGGTCCATCGCCTCGCCCCACCAAGCCTCGAGGTCACTGCCGCATAGCGGGCAATTGATGCTTTCCGTGTTCGCTCCGGCGTCGAAGAATGTGACCCCCTCCTCGGATTCAACGCCGATATGTTCGGCGCGTGGAAACAATCCACGCGCGATCGTCACCGCCTCGCTGGCTGCCGCTTCGCCGGGGCGCCAGTGCGGATCATACGAAACCAATCGCAGGTAACTGTCGGACATCCCCCTTCCTGGAGCAGGAAGGGTGTTCAAAGCAAGGTGTTTCGGCCGGATTCCAGCCTCTCTATTTCAGCGCCCGCAGCACATGCTTCTGGATCTTGCCCGATGCGGTGCGCGGCAAAGTCTCCACGGCCAAAAATTCCTTCGGCACCTTGTAGCGGGCGATGCGCGCGGCGCAGTGGCCGGCGAGCGCCGCCGGGTCGAGAGAACAACAGGCGCGCAACACGACGAAGGCGCGGCCGACCTCGCCCCAGCGTTCGTCGGCGATGCCGATCACAGCCGCCTCGTCGATGTCGGGATGGGCAAGCAGCGCCATCTCGACCTCGGCCGGGAAGACGTTCTCGCCGCCGGAGATGAACATGTCCTTGCGGCGGTCGACCAAGGTGACGAAGCCGTCCTCGTCGCGCCGCGCCATGTCGCCGGTGCGGAACCAGCCGTCCTCGCTGAAGGCGCGTGCGGTCTCCTGCGGCCGGTTCCAGTAGCCCGGCGTGACGTTGGGGCCGGCGAGCCAGATCTCGCCCGTCTCTCCCGGCGCGACATCGGTGCCGGCGCCATCGACGATGCGCAGTGAAACGGTCGGCGCCGGCAGGCCGGCCGAGCCCGCCTTGCCGGCGATGCGCTCGGCCTCCAGCGGCATGCCGAGCACCGTGCCGGCCTCGGTCATGCCGAAGCCGTCGACCATCGGCACGCCCTGCTCCAGCCACCACAGAACATCCGCGGCAGGGTTCGGCGCGCCGCCGGTGAAGAGCGCCAAGAGCGATGTCCATAGTCGCGGCGCGAACCCGGGATGCTCGCGCAGCATCCTCGCCATCTGCGGCACGCAGAAATAATGGGTGACGCCGAGCGCCGGATCGGCAAGGCGTCGGTTGGTGTCGCCGGGATCGAAGCCGGCGGAAATCAGCACCGTGCCGCCCTTGAGCAAAACGGGGCGAAGATTGGTGATCAGGCCGATGACATGGAACATCGGCGCGTCGCAAAGGAAGACGCTGTCATGGCCAACGCGGCCGATGACGCCGAAATTGACGGCGGTGGCGAAGGCATTGGCTTCGGTGACGTTGACGCCCTTCGGTTGGCCCGACGTGCCGGAGGTGTAGAGGATGATCGACGGCCGGTCGGCTTGCGGCAACGGACGGCGCGGCGCCGGCGCTTGCTCTTCCACCGCTGCCGCGAAGCGCGAGACGGCGAGCGGGGCGCAGCCGGGCGGCGGCGCAAGGTCGGGCGGGGTGTCATGGACCAGAAGCACGGGATCGCAATCGGCAAGGATGGCCTGCCGCTCGGGCGCGGCAAGCCGCCAGTTGACCGGCACGAAGATGGCGCCGAGGCGCATCGCCGCCTGCTGCAGGATGACGAGGTCGGCGCTGTTGCGGGCCAGCGTGGCGATCCGCTGCCCTTGCTTTATGCCACTGTTTTCGAGCACTGCGACGGCGCGCTGGATGGCATCGTCGAACGCGGCATAGGTCCAGCGCCGGCCGGACGCGAGGTCGACGCAAGCGAGGCGGTCCGGCTGCGCGCGGGCATGCAAGGCGACGGGGTCCGGTGTCGTCCAGGCCGGCATTGCGATCTCCTCCCGTGTCACGCGCCGTATCGGTTGCGGCCGGCATCGATCGCCGGTCCGAGACAGGTCACATCGACCGGATCATCTCGCCTTGTCGTAGGCGCCGAGGCCAGGCTTGTAGCTCTTTTCGTCGATGAACTGGCGGATGCCTTCCTTGCGGCCTTCACTGTCGAAGGAATTGGCCGCCTCCTGCGCCCGCACCAGATAGTCCTCGGCATTGTCGTAGGTCATCTCGGCGACGCGGCGGATGGCGTCCTTGGTGGCCTTGAGCGCCACCGGGTTCTTCTTCAGAAGAATCCCGGCCACTTCGGCGACGCGCGCCTTCAGGTCGCTGAGCGGCACGCTTTCATTGACCAGCTTCCAGGCCGCCGCCTTCCTGCCGTCGATCAGTTCGCCGGTCAGCGCGTGATACATGGCATCACGCATCGACAGCAGATCGACCACCACCTTGGTGGCGCCGCCGCCAGGCAGGATGCCCCAGTTGATCTCGGAGAGCGCGAACTGCGCCTCGTCGGCGGCGAAGGCGAGATCGCAGGCAAACAGCGGGCCATAGCCGCCGCCGAAGCACCAGCCATTGACCATGGCGATGGTCGGCACGCGGTACCAGCGCAGCCGCCGCCACCAGCCGTAAGCCTCGGCTTGCGCCTTGCGCACGGCGCCCAGGCCCTTCGCCTCGGTCTCGCGGAAATATTCCTTGAGGTCCATGCCGGCCGACCAGGCGGCGCCCTCGCCCGAGAGCACGAGAACGCTGACGTCGTCGCGGAATTCAAGCTCGTCGAGCACTTGCATCATGCGCCGGTTGAGCGCCGGGCTCATCGAATTGCGCTTGGCCGGCCGGTTGAAGCGGACCCAGGCGATGCCGTCCTCCACATCGAAGGCGACGGTGTCTTCGGTTTCTCCTGCCATGGGTCAATTCCTCCGAGATCGCTATGTTGCATAGCTTTTATCTTTGCTATGTCGCATAGTATTTTTACCTTGACAAGGGGCCGGATCGCGGCAATCGATCGAACATGGACGAAACCAGCAACGATCTCGCCGAGGACGCGCTCGACGCGCAGATCGGCTACAATCTGCGGCGCGCCTCGGCGCTGGCGCTCAACGATTTCGCTATCGAGATGGCGGAGGCGGAGTTGCGCCCCGTCACCTACGCCATGCTGGCGCTGATCGACGAACGGCCGGGCATCCGCGCCGCCGGGCTCTGCCGGCTGCTCGCCATGAAGAGCGCCAACATGGCGCCGCTGCTGGCCGAACTCGAGGAGCGCGGCCTGATCGAGCGCGACGACCATGCCAAGGATCGGCGCGTGCAGGAGCTTCGGCTGACCGAGGCGGCCAAGGCCGCGATGCCCGCCTGGCGGCGTCAGGTGCGCCTTCACGAGGACCGCTTCCTGCATCGGCTGACCAGCAAGGAGCGGGCAACGCTGCTGCGTCTGCTGCGCCTGATCTGGGTGGATGAGGCGGAGTGAGCGCCGGCGCGCCCTCAACTCCAAGCAAAACAATCCGATAGCGGCGCGTCCTGCGGGATTGATTCATCTGCGGGACATCGGGCCTTGGGCGATTAGCGTTTCCTCTCCCCGCGCATTTGCTGAGGGAGAGGAAGGACGCTATTTCGTCAGATCAAGGGCGGCCGAGAGATCGCCCATCGGCGGCTGCTCGTTATTGCGCAGCGCCTTGTCGCGGGCGACGATGCCGGGCAGCACCGGCAGGTCGTAGCGCGCGGTAATGAAGCGCAGGATCGAGGTCGTGTCGTACTGCGTGTGGTCGACGGTCCCCAGCTTCGCATAGGGCGAGATGATGAAGGCGGGAATGCGGTTGCCCGGGCCCCAGCGGTCGGCCCTGGGCGGCGCGACATGGTCCCAGAAGCCGCCATTCTCGTCATAGGTGACGACGACCAGCATATGCGGCCATTGCGGGCTCTTCTCCAGATGCGACACGATGTCGGCCAGATGCTTGTCGCCGCTGGTGACGTCGGCATAACCGCCATGCTCGTTGAGATTGCCCTGCGGCTTGTAGAAGCTCACTGAAGGCAGCTTGCCGTCGTCGATCGCCTTGATGAACTCGACGCCGTCGAGGCCGCCATCCTTCAGGTGCTCGGCGCGCGCGGCGGTGCCCGGCGCGTAGGCCGCGAAATAGTTGAACGGCTGGTGGTGGAACTGGAAGTTCGGCACTGGCGTGGCGTTCTTGCCGTCGAGCGCCGCCTGCCAGGCGCCGGAGTACCAGGCCCAGGAGACGCCCTTCAGCGACAGCAGGTCGCCGATGGTGATCTCGTGCTGCGGCGGCAGCGTGGTCGGCTGCGCCGGATCGGCCAAGGCCTTGTCACCGCCCTCGGCCGGCTTGTTGGCGCTCGGCTGGTAAGGCGGCTGCATGGTGTTGACG
>NZ_RZOT01000190.1:0-10208 GCF_003999085.1 Mesorhizobium sp. M4A.F.Ca.ET.090.04.2.1 | reverse complement strand
AATCCCCGCACACCGATTTCTACGAGCGCGGCGAGCATGTCGTCGAGCTCGGTCTCGCCGCTGCGCGCGGCGAGATCAAGCCGGTGATCTCGACCTTCGACTGCCGCATGATCCAAGTGCTGCCGACGAGCCGCGAGCCGATGCGCTCCTTCGTCGACAAAATCAACGCGCTGCACGGCAAGGACGGCGTGCTGTCGGTCTCGGTCATCCATGGCTTCATGGCCGCAGACGTGCCGGAGATGGGCACGCGCATCCTGGTCGTCACCGACAACGAAAAGGAAAAGGGCGATGCACTGGCGGAAAGCTTGGGGCGCGAACTCTACGCCATGCGCGAAAGGACAGCGATGACGATGCTGAACACGGCCGACGGCATCGAGCGCGCGCTCGCCGTGCGCAAGGCGAATCCGGACAAACCGGTGGTCATCGCCGACATCTGGGACAATCCCGGTGGCGGCGTTGCCGGCGACGGCACCGTCGTGTTGCGCGAGCTGCTCGCGCGCGGCATCAGCAATGTCGGCATGGCGACGATCTGGGATCCGATCGCGGTGACGTTCTGTCAGGCAGCGGGTGAGGGCGCCGTCATCGATTTGCGCTTCGG
The DNA here is from genome assembly GCF_003999085.1 of Mesorhizobium sp. M4A.F.Ca.ET.090.04.2.1. NCBI lineage: Bacteria > Pseudomonadati > Pseudomonadota > Alphaproteobacteria > Hyphomicrobiales > Phyllobacteriaceae > Mesorhizobium > Mesorhizobium sp. M4A.F.Ca.ET.090.04.2.1. The sequence continues at coordinate 9,610 of NZ_RZOT01000190.1, read as the reverse complement.
CGGCAAGGCCGGGCCACTGGCGGGCGAGCCGATCGATGCGCGGGTCAAGGTGCTGAAGGCGGTCGGCGAAGGCTGGCAGAGTTTCGGACCGAGCCGGGTGACATTGGGGTCGGCCGCGGTGGTGCGCGTCGAAGGCACCGAGGTCGATGTCATCCTCAACACCAACCGCACGCAGACCTTCGAGCCGGACATCTTTTCCAACATCGGCGTCGATCCGCTGTCGAAGGACATTTTGCTGATCAAGTCGACCAACCATTTCTATGCCGGCTTCGCGCCGATCGCCGCCGAGATTATCTATGTCTCGGCGCCGAGTTCGTATCCCAGCAATCCGGCGGTGACGGATTACACCAAGCTGGTGCGGCCGGTGTGGCCGAGGGTGGCGGATCCGTGGCTCTAATCTCCCCCCTTGAGGGGGAGATGTCGCCAAAGGCGACAGAGGGGGTCCTCGCGCGTGAAGCGCTAGGCTCCATCTGCCGCAGGAGCTCGCGTCCAGTCGAACCGACCCCCTCTGGCCGCTTTGCGGCCATCTCCCCCTCGAGGGGGGAGATTAGCCAATCACACCAACCCCCGCTTCGCCATCATCGCCTCTGGCGACGGCATCTTGCCGCGGAACGCCATGTAGAGCTCTTCCGGATCCTTGGAGCCGCCGGCGGCGTAGATGTTTTGCTTCAGCCGCTCGGCCAATGCCGGGTTGAAGGGATCGCCCGCCTCCTCGAAGGCGGCAAAGGCGTCGGCGTCGAGCACTTCGGACCACATGTAGGAATAGTAGCCGGCCGAATAGCCGTCGCCTGCGAAGACATGGCCGAAATGCGGGGTGCGGTGGCGCATGGCGATGCTGTCGGGCATGTCGAGCTTGTCGAGCGTTTCGGCTTCGAAACGAAGCGGCTCTTGCAGCGCGTCGGGGCGCGCATGGTAGGCCATGTCGATCAGCGCCGAGGCGGTGAACTCGACTGTGGCGAAGCCGGCGCCGAAGGTGCGGGCGGCGAGCATCTTGTTGAGCAGGTCCTTCGGCATCGGCTTGCCGGTCTTGACGTGCAGCGCGTGCTTTTCGAGTACCGCCGGCACCGTCAGCCAGTGCTCGTAGAGCTGCGAGGGCAGCTCGACGAAATCTCGGCTCACGGACGTGCCCGAGACCGACGGCCAGGTGACGTCGGTCAGGATGCCGTGCAGTGCATGGCCGAATTCGTGGAACAGCGTCTTCGCCTCATCGACCGACAGGAGTGCGGCCTCGCCGGCCGGCGGCTTGGCGAAGTTCATGATGTTGTAGATAACGGGCCTGGAACCGTGCCCGAGCTTATAACCGGATTTCAGCGCGCTCATCCAGGCGCCCGAGCGCTTGGAGGGCCGGGCGAAGTAATCGGCGAGGAACAGGCCGCGCTCGCTGCCGTCGCCGTTCTTGACCACAAAGACGCGCGCGTCGGGATGCCAGGCCGCGATGCCCTGCTTCTCCTCGAAGCTGATGCCGAACAAGCGCGTCGCGACGTCGAAGCAGGCGTCGATGACGCGCTCGAGCTGCAGGTATGGCTTCAGCTCGGCCTCGTCGAAGGCGAATTTCTCGGCGCGCAGCTTCTCCTGGTAGAAGCGCCAGTCCCAGGCGGCGAATTTTTCGTTGCTGCCGGCCTCTGTCGCCAGCCGCTCCAATTCCTTTTGGTCGAACGCCGCCTTCTCCAGCGCCTTCTCCCATACCGGGTCGAGCAGCGCGTGCACGGCTTTCGGGGTCTTGGCCATGGTGTCGTCGAGCTTCAGCGCTGCGAAGGAGTTGTAGCCGAGCAGTTTTGCCTTCTCGGCGCGCAGTTTCAGCATGTCGCGGACCACTTCGGTGTTGTCGGTGGCGCCGCCGTTCTGGCCGCGCATGGTGAAGGCGCGGAAGGCGATCTCGCGCAGGTCGCGGCGCTCGGAGAAGGTCGAGAACGGCTCGTAGATCGAGCGTGACAGCGTCACGGCGAAGCGGCCCTTCTGGCCGCGCATCTCGGCCGCTTCCGCCATGGCGCTTTTCAGGAAATCCGGCAGGCCGGCGAGATCGGCAGCGTCGAGGAACAGCGCCCAGTCGCGCTCGTCGGCCAGAACGTTCTGGCCGAAGCTGGTGCCGAGCGAGGACAGCTCTTCGTTGATCCTGGCCAGCCGCTTCTTGCCGCCGGCGTCGAGCTTGGCGCCGGACCGGACAAAACCCTTCCAGGTCTTTTCCAGCACGCGCAGCGTCTCTGCATCCAGCTTCAGGCTTTCGCGGCGCTGGTAGAGGTCGTCGATGCGGGCAAACAGGTTCTCGTTCATCGAGATGGCCGAGAAATGCCTGGACATTTTCGGCGAGATGTCGCGCTCCAGCGCCTGGATGTCCTCATTGGTGTGCGCGCCGGCACGACACCAGAAGATCGACGAAACCTGGTCGAGCGCCTCGCCGGCGAGTTCCAGCGCGGCCAGCGTGTTCTCGATCGTCGACGCCTCGCTGCTGCCGGCGATCGCATCGATCTCGGCCTCATGCGCCTTCAGCGCCGCGTCGAAGACGGGGCCAAAATCGCCATCGCCGATGCGGGTGAAATCTGGCAGGCCGAGCGGCCCTTGCCATTTGGTCAGCGGATGGGCGGCGAGATCGACGGCTGATGACATTGAAGAACTTTCGATTGGTGGCAATGGGAGGCGAGACCGATGTAGGGCGCGGGCTTGTCGCGCGCAACCGCGCGGTGGGCCCGTCAGTAGGCCTCGCAGCTTTCGGCGATCGCCGCCTGCGTGCTGGCGGTGATGCGGTTGCCGGCGACGGAGAAGGTCTCGTGCATCAGCATGTCGTTGTTGGGGAAGTCGTAGCAGGCGATCACCGTGGTGACGCCGGCTTCCGACTTCTCGATGCGATGACGGATCGCGGCGCCGGCGACAGCGCCCTGCCAATCGTCGATCGAGGCGATGAACTCTTGCTTGGTCTGCACGACGCCAAGGTCGTCGAGCTTGATGCGCACGTCGTCGGCAAGCAAATCCGAGAGCTCCGTCCGGTCGGCGACGAGCAGCGCCGAATACCAGCGGTCGATCAGCGCGCCGTCATCGGCGCGGGCGGCGAGGACCGAAAAGAACAGCGCGGCGGCTATCGCGGTTCCCTGGGAAACGATCCGCATCGCGGGCCTCACCCCAGATCCGGCCGCTCGAAATCGCCGGTCTCCTTGTTCATCACCCACAGCTCGCCTGTCGAGATGTCGAACCAGGCGCCGTGCAGCGACAACCTGCCCTTGCCTTCGAGGATGGAGACGCAAGGGAAGGTCCGCAAGTTGGCGATCGAGTAGCGGATCGAGATGCGCTCCAGGGCGGTCTGGCGCTCGGTCGCCGTCATGAAGGTGCTGGACGACACGGTCTCGGCGGCGGGCGCGATCAGGCTCATCCACTTGCCGATGAAGTCGCCTGGCGAGAGCGGCGCGGAATTCGGGTCGAGTGCCGCGCGGATACCGCCGCAGCGGCCGTGGCCCATCACCACGATGTTCTTTACCTTCAGGCTCTGCACCGCGAATTCGAGCGCGGCGGAGGTCGAATGGAATTCGCCGTCCGGCGCATAGGGCGGCACCAGATTGCCGACATTGCGCAGCACGAACAACTCGCCCGGGCCGGCATCGAAGATCGCCTCAGGGGCGGAGCGCGAATCGCAGCAGGCGACGATCATCGTCTCGGGCGCCTGGCCTTCGCGCGCCAGAGAGCGGTAGCGCCCGCTTTCGGCCGGATAGCGGCCGTTCATGAAATTGCGATAGCCGTTGAGCAGATGTTCGGGAAGATGGGGCATGGGCGGCGTCTGGACCCTTTCCGGGTTGGATGCGGCACTTTCAGTCTGGAGAAGCCTCTAACGGCAAAAGCCGGTCGCGAGCAATGCCGAATTGCGGATGGCTCCGTCGCAATCGCGATGCGGCGGACATGGCTCAACCTGTCGCTCTATGCCCAGATGGCGACTGGAATGCCAAAACGATCCGACAGCGGCGGGTCCGGATTCGGCCTTGCCTCGCCACTGGCGATGCGGCCGGCAATCAGCATCATCGCTGCCGCGTCGAGAAAATCATCGGCGGCGGCTCCCTTCGGTGCCGGCTGATCGAGGAAGCTCTTTTCATAGCCATGCCGGCATAGCAGCGCCTTGCGTTCCTCCATCCCGGCGAGGTTGATCGCGCCCTTGACCTTCTTCGGCAGCGCCATGGCCTGGCCGCCATTCAGCCGGCAGAAGGCGACCTCGGGGTGCGATTCGAAGACGCGGCCGCGCAACTCCGGCCGCGCGATCAGCAGGGCATCGATCTCGCGGATCTTGGCAAAGATGCCGAAGGCCTGGATCGAGACGCCGCGCGGCGGATCGGAACTCGCCTTGGCGACCTCGCTGGCGCGGCGATGCGCGGCGTACCAGGCCTCGACCGTGGTGAAGCCGTCCGTCTCGGCATAGAGCGCCGCGCGCGAGGGGATCGAGAACACGCTCGATTGGCGCTGCCCAAGCAGCGGCCGCACGATCGCCTCCGGGCCGCGTCCTCCCCTTTGCGAGAAGTCGGGGAGGCCGATCGGCATGTCGACGGCGATCGTGGCGCCGCCGGCGGGCAATGCGGCGAGCAAAGCGGCAAAGCCTGGAAAGACGGAGATCGACGGAGCGGCATCCGGATGACGATGGACGGCGATCCAGCCGGCCTTGCAGCCGTCGACGCCGACCAGCACGCCGGCCGTCACGCCCGCTTGTCCCGCTCCGGGTGCAGGAGGTGGCGCAGCTGCACCATCGCCATCGGATGCGACAGGCTCTGCGCGTCGGTCTCGAGCTGCAGTTCGTCGCCGCCGCGTTTGGCGGTCCGCGCCAGGATCTCGTAGACGGCGGCCGTGGTCGACTGCAGCGCCTTGATCGGCGGCTGGCCGGAGAGGATGCGCGCCAGATAGACGGCGGCCGTCAGGTCGCCCAGCCCGTTCGGCGGCTTGTCGATGAGGCGGTGCTCGGCAAGCAACGCCTGCCTGGAATCGAGCAGGAGGTTGCCGGTACCGCCGGCCATCATCGAAGGCGCGGAGGTGACCAGCATGGTCGAGGGACCGGCGTGAAGGGCTGCCGCCATCACCGATTTCAGGTCGGCAAGCGGTGCCCCGGCCATCCATTCCAGCTCGTAGCGGTTGGGCGTGGCGATGTCGGCGATCGGCATCAACCGGTCGCGCAAGGCCGCCGCTGTCGGCTCCGGCACGTAGAGCCCGCCGGAATCGCCCATCACCGGATCGCAGATATAGAGGGCGTTCGGCGTCCTCTCCCGGACGGCGGTGACCAGCGAGGCGACGGCCTCGGCCTGGCCGGCCTCGCCCAGATAGCCAGACAGCACCGCGCCGACCTCGCCCAGCCAGGGCGCGCGCTCGAGATCGGCCATCAGCGCCTTGAACTGGTCGAGCGGCGGCACGATGCGGGTTGCCCGGCCGTGGCCTGGATGCCAGGGCAGGACGATGGTCGGCACCGCCCAGACCGGGAAGCCCAGTGTCTCCAGCGCAAAAACGGCGGCGCGGTTGCCGACAGAGCCGCGCGCGACATGGCTGGAGATGACGATGACCGCGCGCGGCGCGCCGGCTTTTTCAGCATTCATGGATGTCCGGTCCTAACCGCCACGCGTGGCGAAATACACCAGCCAGGCCAGCAGGCCGAAGGCGATGACGAGCCCCAGCACCCTGCCGATGCGGGTGCCCCAATAGTCGATCCGGTCCGAACGGTCGGCGTCCGCGGCGTTGACATGGTCGCGCGCGCCTTTCGCCGCCCGGGCGATGAACGACGTGCCGCCCGGGTTCGTCTCCCGCTCCACGCGCTCGAGAATACGGCGCGATTCTTTGTCGCTGTCCTGGCGCTCGGCCATGGCAATGTCCTGTTCAGCCGGGACCTTAGCCTGTTCGCCCGGCCATTCACAGGGCCTGCCTGCAGGGCAGCGGGATGGCAGTGGAAGCTTTCCGGCCGGGTCATTTTCTTGCACGCGGATTGTGGTAATGCTTCGCGTGCAACTTCCGACGAGGGACCCAAATCATGCTTGCCCAGAGCCTCTCTTCCCCCTCCATCTTCCGCCATCTGCCGGCCATTCTGATGATGGCCATCGTGCTGCCGCTGCTTGCCGGCTGTGGCTACAACACCATCCCGACGGCGGAGGAAAACGCCAAGGCGGCCTGGAGCGAGGTGCTGAACCAGTACCAGCGCCGCGCCGACTTGATCCCCAATCTGGTCGAGACGGTCAAGGGCTATGCTGCGCATGAGAAGGACACGCTGGACGCCGTGGTCGAGGCGCGCGCCAAGGCGACGCAGATCACGGTGACGCCGGAAACGCTGAAGGATCCCGAGGCCCTCAAGAAGTTCCAGGATGCCCAGGCCGGGCTGACCAGCGCGCTGTCGCGGCTGATCGCGGTGTCGGAAGCCTATCCCGACCTCAAGGCCAACCAGAACTTCCTGGCGCTGCAGGCGCAGCTCGAAGGCACCGAGAACCGCATTGCGGTGGCGCGCCGCGACTACATCCAGGCGGTCAAGGATTACAATTTGACGCTGAAGACCTTCCCGTCGGTGTTGTGGGCGACCTTCTGGTTCCGCAGCAACGAGCCCTTCGCTAACTTCACCGTGGAGGAAGACAAGATGCAGCCGCCGAAGGTCGATTTCGGCACGAAGCAGGGCGGTTGAACGACGAGTTAGTTTACCGAGCTTGCCAGCCTTGCGTTCCTTCGCGCCCCCCGCTGTCCTGCCGGACATCTCCCCCCCAGGGGGGGAGATTGTTCGTCGCGTTCGCCTTCGCCATTCCCCAACGTCTGAAAGGGAGGGCTGGTGGTCGAGCCGTCAATCTTCCCCCAAGTGGGGGAGATGTCCGGCAGGATATAGGGGCGCGCGCCAGAACGCCTTCGTTGGCGTCTTGCTGAGCTTCGTCTGCTTCCTCCTCCTCCCTCTCACCGCCTTCGCCGCCGATCTGCCCGCGCTCACCGGTCGCGTCGTCGACAATGCCGGTATCATCGACGCTGGAACAAAAGCCGCGCTGACGAAAAAACTCGCCGATTTCGAGAAGAAGGGCTCCGACCAGATCGTCGTCGCAACCATCCCCAGCCTGGGTGGCGAGGAGATCGAGCCTTACGCCAACCGGCTGTTCCGGTTCTGGAAGCTCGGCCAGGCCAAGGAGAACAACGGTGTCCTGCTCGTGGTGGCGCCGAACGATCGCAGGATGCGCATCGAGGTCGGCTATGGGCTGGAAGGCACGTTGACCGACCTGCACACCAAGCTGATCATCGAGAACGACATGGTGCCGGCCTTCCGCGCCGGCGATTTCTCCGGAGGCATAACCAAGGCCGTCGACGACATGATCATGGTGCTGGAAGGCAATCCGGAGGAACTGGAGGCGCGCGGCAAGCGCAACGAGCAGGCGCCATTCAATTCAGACGATTTGTTCTTCTCGATCTTCATCGCAGTCTGGATCACCATCCTCGTTCTCAGCCTTGCCGCTTCCATCCTGCCACCGATCTTCGGCCAGAGGATCGGCCCCGGCCGCTATCGCTGGCTAGGCATGACCTTCGAGCCCGGCAAGCGCTCGTCCAGCGGCGGCTGGTCCTCGGGGAGCTCCGGCGGTGGCTGGTCCTCGGGCGGCGGAGGCGGCGGATTCTCCGGTGGCGGCGGTTCGTCGGGCGGCGGTGGCTCCTCGGGAAGCTGGTGAGACACATGGCGACACGACCGATCAGTCCGCAGGATCATGAGCGCATCGCCGAGGCGATCCGCGCCGCCGAGGCGAGGACCGACGGCGAGATCTACTGCGTCGTGGCGCATGCCAGCGACGGCTATTTCTTTCCCGCCGCCTTCATGACGACGCTAGCCATGCTCGTCGCCACCCTTGCCGTCGCCTATGGGCTGGAGGCCTGGTGGCTGTCGATCCGCCTGCCGCATTTTGTTTTCGCCGAGCTCCTGGCGCTGGCCTCGGTGCTGGTGCTCTTGTGGGCGCTGCCCGGATTGCGCATCCATTTCGTGCCGCGCCACCTGCGTTACCAGGCGGCGCATCTCAACGCGGTCAAGCAGTTCCTTGCCCGCAACGTGCATCGCACCGCTGCGCGCACCGGCGTGCTGGTCTTCGTCTCGATCGCCGAGCGCTATGCCGAGGTGGTCGCCGACAGCGGCATCAACAGCAAGGTCGGCCAGCATGTCTGGGACGGCGTGGTGCGCGACCTTACCGCGCATGCCGGCGACGACCGGCTCGCCGACGGGTTCATCAAGGCCGTCGAATCGGTTGGCGCGGTGCTGGCCGAACATTTCCCTGTCACAGCGGGCGATGCCAACGAGCTGGACGATCATCTCGTCGAGATTTGAGATTAGTCTTAAACCTGCGCTGAGCCCTCCCGCGCCCTGTTGTTCGCCTGTGCGAAAGCGCGGATGCCGTGGGCCGGACTCTTTGCAATCCGGCGATGCGGGTTTATGGTTAACCAATCATGAACACGCTGACCATCGACATCAGGAAGGCCGAGCCGCGCGACGCGGCGGCCATCGCCGACGTGCATCAAGAGGCCTGGCGCGGCGCCTATTCCGGCATTATTCCGCACCGCACGCTGACCTCGATGATCAACCGCCGCGGCGCCGACTGGTGGGCGAACGCGATTCGCCGCGCCGCCACCGTGCTGGTGGTGGAGATTGGCGGCACGATCGCCGGCTACGCCACGATCGGCAAGAATCGCGCCCGTGAACTCCGCCAGCAGGGCGAGATCTACGAGCTTTATCTGCGCCCGGAATACCAAGGCATCGGGCTCGGCAGCCGGCTGTTCAGCGCGGCCCGCGCGCGCCTAGCCGACCACGGCCTGCGCGGCATGGTGGTTTGGGCGCTTGAGGACAACCAGAACGCGCTCGCTTTCTATGCTGGCGCCGGCGGCCGCGACATCGCCGAAGGCGTCGAGATATTCGAGCAAAAGGCGCTGAAGAAGGTCGCCTTCGTCTGGGAATGAACGCCCGCGTTTCGGCGTTGTTATTCTCCCCGCACGATTCGCCGCATTGCACCATGACGCGTCCGCCGCTATCGGTCTGACAAATCGAGAGAGGGATTTGAGTTATGCGCATCGAAGCGATTGCCACCGGGAAGAACCCGCCGGAAGACGTCAACGTCATCATCGAAGTGCCGATCGGCGGCGAGCCGATCAAGTATGAGATGGACAAGGAGGCCGGCACGCTGTTTGTCGACCGCTTCCTGCATACCTCGATGCGCTATCCCGGCAATTACGGCTTCGTGCCGCACACGCTGTCGGGCGACGGCGATCCGATCGACGTGCTGGTCTGCAATACGCGCGCGCTGGTGCCGGGCTGCGTCATCAATGTGCGGCCGATCGGCGTGCTGATCATGGAAGACAATGCCGGCCAGGACGAGAAGGTGATCGCCGTCCCGTCGCCGAAGCTGACGCTGCGCTACGAGAACGTCACCGAGTACACGCATCTGCCCGAGATCACGCGTGATCAGGTGCAGCACTTCTTCGAGCACTACAAGGATCTCGAGCCCGGCAAATGGGTCAAGATCGAGGGCTGGCACGATTCCAAATACGCCAAGAAGATGATCGTCGAGGCAATCGAACGGGCGAAGGTGGCGAAGGCGGCGAAGTAGTCTCGGCTCAGTTATCCACCCGGCCGAAGTCCGGCACGCTGCCGATCACCTCGCGCTTGTCC
>NZ_RZOT01000018.1:0-24655 GCF_003999085.1 Mesorhizobium sp. M4A.F.Ca.ET.090.04.2.1 | reverse complement strand
CTTCAGGATCGTGCCGAGGAACAGGATGAGATAAGCGACCCAGACGATGGTCAGCCAAAGGTCCACATACCATTCGGGTTCGGCGTATTCGCGGCTCTCGGTGATGCCAAGCAGGTAGCCGGTCGCGGCCATGACGATGAAAAGCTGATAGCCCCAGAACACGAACCAGGCGAGATCGCCGCCGAAGAGCCGGGCGCGGCAGGTGCGCTGCACAACATACAGAGACGTGCAAAGCAGCGCATTGCCGCCGAAGGCGAAGACAACGCCGGATGTGTGCAGCGGCCGCAGGCGGCCGAAGTTGAACCAAGGCTGGATGTTGAGGTCCGGGTAGGCAAGCTGCAAGGCAATGATCACGCCGACCAGCATGCCGACGACGCCCCAGAACATCGTTGCGATGGCACCGTAACGGACCGGCCCATCCATATAGGCGGAGGGATCAATCGGGACGGGCGCTGCAAAGCTCGTGTTGCGCAGGAGGACAACGACAGAACCGAGCAACACAAAGAACAGCACCCACATGTGCTGCCGGAAAGGTTCGTCGACACCAAAGCCGGCTGCCACCAGCGCCAGGAAGGTGAAGAAGCACAACAAGACAATTTCCGTGCCGAATTTCATGGCATGTCCCCGACCTTGGATTCTGGTGCGCGGACGTCGATCCGCATCGGCACCAATTCCGCAGTTGCTGCGGTGTCGCCTTGATCCAGGTCAAAGCCGCCTTGTTTTGGATTGGGCAGCCTCGATCCAGCCAAGGGAGACTGCATTGAGCGGGGAGCAAGGACCGTCGTTGTTCGATGCGCGCAGCGAAGACGCGATGGCTTCGGCGCGAGTGGGCAGGGAGGCGATCCCAGCCGCGGTGATGAAGCGCGCGCATTGGGAGAAGCTGCAGCTCTGCGTTGCCCTGGAAAGAATTGCAGACGCCTTGCCAGGCGTCGATCGTCTGAAGTGCCTCGGCACGGCCAACGCGATCGTTCCGCTGCTGCGCAGCATTCATCGATACGAAGAGACGGTCATCTTTCCCGCCTACGAGGTTGCGGTGGCGGCCAACAATGCGGGTGTTGCTTCAATCCAGCGGCTGCGCGCCGAGCACGTCGAAGACGAATGCTTCGCCGACGAGATCACTGAAATTCTGCTGGCGATCGGTCACGGCGAGAGGGTAGATAATGCAGAAGCCATTGGCTTCATGTTGCGCGGTTTCTTCGAAAGCCTGCGCCGGCATATAGCGTTTGAACGCGAGCACGTGCTGCCGCTGATCGGGATCCCAGATTCTGACTAGAACCGCAACGGCGCCGGCGACGCCGGGTCTAGGCGCCGGAGCGCTGCTCCAGCCGTCCGAGACTGTCCACCAAAACGCGCCGGTTGTTCTCGATCCGGATGACGCCATCGGTTCGCAGCCTGGTTAACTGGCGGCTTACCGTCTCGATCGTCAGACCGAGGAAATCCGCGATATCCGCGCGCGTCAGCGGCAGATCGAAAGTCGCCGACCTAGCCGCCGGGTCGGCTGTGGGGTCGATGTTCCTGGCGATCATCAGGAGGAAGCTTGCCACCTTCTCCGACGCAGTCTTGCGGCCCAGCGTCACCATCCAGTCGCGCGCCTCATCGAGCTCGTTCAGCGCCTGCTTGAGCAGGCGATGTTCGAGCTCCGGCGATTCCTTCATCATGCGTTCGATGGCCGTCTTCGGGAACGAACAAAGGGAGACAGCCGTTGCGGCCTCCGCGTTGATTTCGCTTTCCGCCTTGAACGGACGTCCCAGAAAATCCGGCGCGAACTGGAGGCCGACAATCTGCTGGCGTCCATCCGAAAGGCTCTTCGTCAGTTTCACGACGCCGGAAAGTATGTTCGAATAGCTGTCGATGGCCTGGGCGTCGCCGATCAGTTCGGCCCCGGGCTCGACACTGTGCCTTGACGAGGTTCTGGCGAGCCCGACGAGCTGGTTGGGATCGAGAGCGCCGCAGACGCCGCGATGCCGCGCTTCGCAGGACTGGCAAAGCACGGGAATGCCGGAACTGTGAACGTCCTGTCTGACTGTCATTTCATCGCTCGAGGTCAAGATGCAGGCAGAATACCACCGCTGCCTCGAGAATCGTTGCGTCAGTTTGTCCTTGCCGTCAGCTGCTTTGACGAAGATCAAGGACGCGGCATTCTGGCGTTTCTAGGGTGCCGCTCATGCAGACAAATGCGGCCAACAACAGCCAGGCAAGTTTGACCGTCGCGGCGGGCGAAAACGTTCCGCGCTACACGAGCTATCCGACTGCGCCGCACTTTCACGCCGGCGTTGACGCGATAACGGTTCGCGGCTGGATGAACGCGCTCGAAGGCGATGACGAGATTTCACTCTACCTGCATGTCCCCTATTGCGACAGGCTGTGCTGGTTCTGCGCATGCCATACCAAGCAGACAAGACACTATGCGCCGGTAACGACTTTTCTGAGCGCTCTGCACAGGGAGATTGAAACGGTCGCGCAGCTTGTGAGCGACAGGGGTCGCATCCGAGCCGTTCATTTTGGAGGCGGTTCGCCGACCATGTTGAAACCCGACGACATGCTGGCGCTCGGAAAACTCCTGCGGCACCTGTTCGAATTTCTTGAGGACGCCAGTGTCAGCGTCGAAATCGATCCCAACGACATGGACGAGACCCGTCTGGACGCCCTCGCCGCAATCGGCATGACCAGAGCCAGTCTTGGCGTACAGGACTTCGATCCCAAGGTGCAGAGAGCGATCAACCGCGAACAGAGCTTTCAGTTGACCCGCCATGTTGTGGACGGCACCCGCGCGCGCGGCGTGAGATCCGTCAATCTGGACCTGCTTTACGGGCTGCCGCACCAGACACTCGAAAGCGTTGCCTCGACGGTCACGCAGGCGCTGACGCTGGAGCCCGACAGGATTGCGTTGTTTGGATACGCGCATGTACCGTGGTTCAAGAAGCATCAAACGATGATCGACGATGCGTGGCTGCCACAGTCCGCCGAACGGTTGGCTCAGTCGCAGCTGGCAGCTCAGCTGATCGTGTCAGCCGGATATGAGGCAATCGGAATAGACCACTTCGCAAAGCCGGATGATGCGCTCGCCATCTCGGCTCGCGCCGGAAAGATTCGTCGCAATTTCCAGGGCTATACCGAGGATCGGTGCGAAACCCTGATCGGTCTCGGGCCATCCGCCATCAGCCGCTTCCGGCAAGGCTACGCACAGAACATCACCGCAACGGGCGAGTACGAGAAGGCTGTGAACAGCGGACAACTCGCGACGGGCCGCGGCATCGAGCTGAGTGTCGACGATGTCGCGAGAGGCTGGATCATCGAACGCCTGATGTGCCAATTCCGCTTTTCGGCCATCGATCTGGTGGAGCTCTTCGGATCGGTCGGCGAAGAGCTGCTCCTCGTGGCAAGCCGCCTGGCCATCGGCGGCGCCGGCAAGATGCTTGCACTCGACGGCGAGACCTTTGTCGTGCCGGAGGAGAGCCGCCCCATCGTCAGGACAGTGGCGGCGAGGTTCGATAAATATCTCGAAAAGCGAACGGGCAGACATTCCGTGGCAGTCTGAAACGGTCCGGGCGGCCGGTCAAAAGTGCTCGCCAACCCTGAACGGGCCGATGCGCGTTCCGGCCGCGATCAGATAGGCGGTCGACCAGCCGAGCAGGAGAAAACCGTTCACCCCTTCCAGTGCCGCCAGCACGCGCCATGCGTGAACAGGCACGATGTCGCCATAGCCAACCGTCGAGAAGGTGATGGTGGAGAAGTAGAGCGCCGTCTCGAAGTCGGGCAGGACGCCGAGCATGCGATACACCCCGGCCCACAACCAGACCTCGGCTGTCATCACGGCAAAAAGACCCATTACCACGCTGATCATCGCAAGAACGCGGCTTCGCCGGCCATGCATGCGAAATCGCGCCACCAGATGTCCCATCGCACGGGTGACCGCGATGAGGCCGAAGGTGTGAATGACGACCGTCAGGCTTATGACGATCGTGCCGACCAACAGGTTGAGAGCCATGGGAGAAAATTAGGAACCGCGAGAGATGGTTTCCTTGCGCGAGATCAAACCTGAAGTCCAGGCAGGTTCCGCCAGGGCCAGCTATCGGCCACCGACTGTCGAAGTGGGTGGAAGCCGAAAGAACATCGCCAGTTTCAGGCTCGTCGCTATCCGCTGCGCCCGGTCGACAAACACTGCCGCTGTCTCCGGAGCGAAGAGTTCGGCCGCCGTCTGACCAAACAGGGCGCGCCAGATCTCGAAATCGGCCTCGGTGACATCCTTGAGTTTGAGATGAGCGGGCACCGGGCGGCCGTGATAGTCACCGCTCTTCAGGATGACGGAACACCAGAAGTCCGTCATTTTCTCCAGGTGCGGCTGCCAATCACCGGTGATCTCGCGTGCGAAAATCGGCCCAAGCCGTTCGTCGTTCCTGACTTTGGTGTAGAACTCGCGGACCAGTTTTCCGATCGACTCCCGATCGACACCGGCGTGGTCCAAGGGTTGTTCCGCGACGGGGCGCACCCTGTCGACCAAAGCTGATTTCGAGGTCATCACATTCTTTCGTTACTGCTGCTATCAGGACAATCCCAGGCGCCGAAGGGCGGCCTGCACGAAACCGGGCCGGTCGCGGACAAGCCGGAAACCCAGATTGTCGGGCGGCGTTCCGACGGCGCAGCCGCCGCTTTTGCCGTCCCGAATGAAGTTCGACATGTAGGTGCGGTGGAAGCCCTCCACGGCGTGCACCCCGCAATTGTCGATCGATCTGGCGATATCCGCACCGCCCCCAGCGACCGTCGCATGGACGTAGCATGTCGCAGTCCATTCCCAGATGTTGCCGGCAACGTCCGCCAATCCCTTCGAGTTGACACCAAAGGCGCCCTGTACCCTTGGTGCAGGATCCGGCTTCCGGCCTAGCGCGCTCTCGAGGCGATATTGGGCCAGCCAGCGTCGCGCGGGGTTGTTCGGGTCGCCATTGCCGCCCTCGATGTCAGCCCGGAATCGTTCGCCCGCGGCATAGGCCCACTCCGTGTCCGTGGGCAACCGCCATGCCTCACCGGTACGGGCTGACAGCCACCTCGCATAGGCTTCGGCATCGAGATAGCTCACACCCGTGACGGGAACGGTGCCCACGCTTGCCGTGTCAGCCGGCTTGCAGGCGTCGTCCGCCACGCAACCTGCATATTCCGAAACGCTTACCTGGTACTTCATGATTTCCAGCGGTGCATCGATCGTCTCCTTCACGACGGGCGCCGCGACGGGATGGTTTTCCTGGAGGAATTCCCCCGGCTGTGGGTGATAGAACGAGCCGGGCCCGAGCACCAACAGTTCGCGCACGGCCATCGGTTGAAGGGTCTCCAAGGAGCTCGTGTCGAGCGCATGGGTTATGCCCATGCCGATCAACGCGGCAGCTGCAATCGTTCCGGAGGCAAAGAGAGGGTCAAAGGACATCGCATCAAGTCCGGCCGTGAGTGCAACCCGTTGGCTCCGCCGCGGGTTGCACCGAGGTTCCGATCTCCCGCCTATGAAGCGATCGCCCTGGGCGCCTCGACCTGCATCATCAGGTCGTCGTCCCAGCTGCCGTCGACCGTGAAGTGCGCGGTCGCGCCAAGCTCCACCGCCTCGATCAGATTGTGGTTCACATAGGCGTAGATGCCCGGCTGCAGGAAGGTATACAGCGCCGCCCCAGCCGACCCGCCGCGGATGAACCAGGTTTCCATGTCCTTGGCCGGCGGGTTGGCAAACTTGCCCCCTTCCCAGACGAAGTCACCATGGCCGCCGATCAGGTGCGGGCGGGTGTCGCGATTGGCTTGCGAGTGCACGATCAGGACGGTCTCGCCGACCTTGGCCTTCATGGCGCTGTCGCCAGTGAGCGATCCCGCCTTGCCGTTGAACACGACATGGGTCGGGATCAATCCGCGCATGACTTTCACGGTGTCGTCATAGTTGTCGCCGGCCGACTCGTATTTCCTGAATTTTCCCTGCTCGTCGCGGGGGATGTAGAAGTCGTTCTCGCCGATATAGTAGATGCGGTCATAACGGACCGGCTTGCCCTTGTCGTCCTTGAGGCCGTCGCGCGGCAGTATCATCACGGCACCGCTCATCCCCGACACGACATGCCACGGGATCATCGCGCCGCCGGGCGCGCAGTGGTAGACGAACGTCCCGGGGCGCGTGGCCTTGAAGCGCAGCGTGACCTGCTCGCCGGGATTGATCAGCGTCAGCGCGCCGCCGCCAAGCGCGCCGGTGGCCGCATGGAAGTCGATGTTGTGGGCGAGCGTATTGGTCTCGGGATTGATCAGGGTGAGCTCGATATAGTCGCCTTCATGCACGACCATCAGAGGGCCAGGGATCGAGCCGTTGTAGGTCATCGCATTGAGCTGCGTGCCGTCGGCATCGATGACCATCGGCTTCTCCTCGATCGTCATGGTGAATTCGACGACCTTCGGGCCGCCCTTGGCCACCTGCTCATGAGCGTGGACGAACGGCGGCGCCACCAGGGTGGCCTTCTCACGCGGCAGCCCGGCGACGTCCTTCGCGCTTGCCGTGACTGGCATTGCAACAACGGCCGCGGCAGCGGCCGCGGTAAGAACAGAACCCAACAAAGCTTCGCGTCTCGTAAGCATTTTCCATCTCCTTGGCTCTAGCAACTTGATGTCCTCACAATAATCTCGGCTCTGGCCACGTCTTTGCGCTAACGCAAATCCAATACGCTTGGTACGGTTTCGTGTTTTAGAGATGGATGCACCAATGCGGACGCCGACCCGTGGGCAGAGGCATCTGTGGATCGACCAACGGTTTCGTAGGGAGAGGCATCGGCAGTGCGGCACGAAGCCTGTAAAAGACAGGCCGGACCAGACCGCTCCCCCGGTCTGTCCGGCCTGTGCCTCCGGAAGATTGCAAACCGGAGGGCATCTATGAAAATCAGATCAGTTGGAAGCGGTTTTGGTCGCTTCGGCGAATAACTCGGCAAATACGGGTTTGGCCTTTCCGATCTGCTTGACGGCTTGGGCCGCTTCGAGGTTGACAGGTTTGCCGACGACGATCAGCGCCACCATGCCCATGCCGTAGTGCGGAGCGCACTTCACGCCGTAGACGCCCTCCTTGGTCAGGGCCACCGCGACCTCCTCATTGGGTTTTCCCTTGAAGGCTTCGGCGCCGTCCGGGATCATGTCCTTGATGCTTTCGGCATTGTGGGACTTGTCGGTCGGTACGAACTTGATCGTGTCGCCGGGTGCTGCCCGAACAAGGGCGGGCTGGAAGACCATTGAGCCTTTCTCGCCCTTGTTCAGCATCTGCACGACGTGTTCTTCGGCATTGACTGCGCCGGCGAGGGAGAGCAGGGCAACGGCCGCGGCGATCAGGGGAAGTTTCATTTGGAAATCCTTTCTTGGGTTCGTCACGGCATCAACCGTTGCGCCCCCTTTAAGCCACCAGACGGTTCGGCGATTTGCGCTGGCGCAAACTCGCGACCAAAACTTCCCTTGGGCTTCTCATGGAGGGTGGCGCGCATGGACGAGAGCCGAAGCACGCTGCTCTTGCCGCCTGTCGGTCGCCCATGAGACATTCCCTGACCAGATGGACCGTGATGCACTGGCAGCATCAAATTCGGGAGGGGACAGAGTTGGGTAGCCTCGATCGCTCGCTGATTGCCGGGCTGCCTGTCTTTGCGGGTATGGCCGCCGCGGATCTCGACCGGATAGTCGGCCAGGCTCGATCATTGAGGATCGCCAAGGACCAACCGCTGTTCGAGCAGGAACAGGAAGCTCATTCCTTTTTCCTGCTGCTCGACGGCCATGTGCGCGTCGTGAAATCGACGCCGGATGGTCATGAGGTGACGGTGCGGTACATAAGTCCAGGCGAGTTGATGGGAATCGCCCATGCACTTGGCCGCACCACCTATCCGGCAAATGCTATCGCCGCCGTCGATTGCGTGGTTCTTGCCTGGCCGAGCCGCTTGTGGCCGGAATTCGCAGCCGATTTCCCCAGTTTCAGCGCCAATACGTACAAAGCCGTAGGTAGCAGGCTGCAGGATGCTCATGCGCGCGTCATCGAAATGGCTACAGAGCAGGTGGATCAGCGGGTCGCCCACGCGCTGCTCAAGCTGGTCAAGCAGACGGGCAGAAAGACAGAGGAGGGAATCCTCATCGACTTCCCGATCTCCCGCCAGGATATTGCCGAGATGACGGGAACAACGCTCCATACGGTGAGCCGACTACTGTCGTCGTGGGAAGACCAGGGTTTGGTCAAAAGCGGGCGCCAGAAGGTGACCGTGGTAGAGCCTCACCGGCTCCTTTTGATTGCGGAAGGCCGCGCCGAGAAGAGCTAGTCGGAGCCGGAACTCTCGATTGCAGTCCACAAATCGCGACTGAGTTGTTCGTCGTTCAGATTGTGCTCTCGTGCTGCGTCGGAAACGGTGTGGAATGAAGCAATCGGGCAGCCGACGCAAAGCATGCCGTGCTGGAGCACGACCCGGATGGCCGCCGGCGACCTGTGCATGATTTCGTCCATCGTCGCATCGTCGCTGAATTTGCGTTTCATGCCGCTTGCCCACGCTTGGAGGCGGCATGCTGCATCTGATTTCCGGGATGCTCGTTGCGCCAAGACAAAGAAGAAGCAGCCTGCTGCACATCGCGGTTGAACAACGCAGACCGTCGACCGCGTCAGGAACCGCTTCTCCCGCCCGTTATCCAGCGAGAACATGCCGCCTCGGCAAGGCACCACGTCGACAATGTGACCGGGGGCTCCGGCGGAGGATGGACCTCCGCCGGAGCGCGCGCATCACTTCATCAGGTCGGTCCAGATACGGGTATAGAGTTCGTCGACCTCGGCGGGGCAGACTTCCTGCCAGCCACCGGCGGCAATGTACTCCGCCGGAATGTTCAACTCGGGCGCGGCCTTGATGTCGTCGCGCATGAATTGGGTCGAGCCCTTGATGCCGTTGGCATAGGTCGCGAAGTTCGAAATCAGGGCCGCGTTTTCAGGCGCCATGATGAAGTTCAGGAACTTCTTGGCATTGTCCGGATGCGGCGCGTCGGCGAGGATTGCCACGCTGTCCATGAACAGCGAATAGCCTTCCTTGGGGAAGCCGAGCTTTATGTCGGCATTGACCTGCCGCGCCCGGAATGCGGCGCCATTGTAGTAGAGCTGGGCCAGCGTATCGCGGCTGTCCATCTTTTCGATGCCGTAATCCATCGAGACCCAGGACTTCTTGGCTTCGAGCAGCTTGTCTCGAACCTTCTTCAGCAGCGCCTTGTCTCCGGTGCACCAAGTGCCGCCCATGTACCGGATGGCGGCATAGAGAACATCGTTCTTCTCGGGCACGACATTGATCTTGCCCTTCAGTTCCTGCGGCGGATCGAGCCAGATTGCGCTGGTGTTGATGTCACCCTTGTAGACGGAAGTGGCAACGACCGGCCCAGTCATACCCCACTGCCACGGCACAGAGTAATGACGGCCCGGATCCCAGCCGACATTCACCCAGCGTTCGTCGACATTCTTGAAATTCGGCATCTGGTCGGGCCGCGATTCAAGGAGGAGACCCTCTTTGATCCAGATCGGCACGAAATTGGCCGACGGAACCACCATGTCGAAACCCGAGCCGCCCGCCCTGACCTTGGACAGCGCGGTATCGTTGGAGTCGTAGTCCGTCACCGTGACCTTGATGCCGGTTTCCTTCTTGAATTTTTCCAGGAGTTCCGGGCTGGTGTAATTGCCCCAGTTATAGAGGCTCAGTTCTTCCTCAGCGAGGGCCGCTGAACTTGCCGCCGCGAGCAGCATCGCCGATGTCAGCGCCGTCAATATGGATCGCATGCTTGTCACTCCTCTGTAAGGTTGATTATTTTTTGCGGTTGATCAGATGCACGGCCGTCACCAGAAGGATCGAGGGCACCAGAAGCATGGTGGCGGCAGCATTGACTTCGGGGGTCATGTCGCGACGGATCTGACCCAGCATGTAGGTCGGCAGGGTTTCCTGTCCGCCGGACTTCACGAGATCGGTGATGACGACATCATCGAGCGAAATGACGAAGGCCAGCATGAAACCCGCTATGATGCCGGGCGCCAGCCTCGGAAGCGTCACATGCAGGAACGTCTTCCACGGATCCGCATAGAGATCGGCTGCCGCGGTTTCGAGGGTCAGATCCATGCCTTCCAGCCGAGCGCGGATCGGCAGATATGCAAACGGGATGCAGAAGGCCGTGTGCGCCAGGACCAGATAGCCGGTGCCCGAGTAGCCGGTTGCCGACTTGACTGCGGCGAACACGATCAGAAGCGAGATGGCCGTTACGATTTCAGGAACGATCAGTGGCTGGTTGATCAGGGCGTAGGAGACCAACTGCCCGCGATAGGCGTCGGTTCGGGTCATGGCAATGGCGGCCATCGTGGCCATGACGGTCGCCAGGACGCCGGCCACGGTGGCAAGAAACAAAGAGAAGAGAGCTGCATTGATGATCAGGTCGTTGTGCCAGGCCTTGACGAACCAATCGAAGGAGAAGCCGCCCCAGACGCCGAGCGAGGAGGTCGCGTTGAAGGCGAACACGACGAGGATGAGGATCGGCAAATAGAGAGCGACGATCGCCGATCGCGCAATAATGCTGAAGCCTGGCTGCGCCTTCAGATCGAATGCGTGCTGACTAGCGGCCATGCGCATTCTCCTTACCCGAACTTCCGCGGATGTAGATGATGAGCGCCACTGTCACGATCACCAGGAGGCAGATGGACAGTGCTGCGCCGAGGGGCCAGTTTCGACCCTGACCGAACTGCAGTTCGATCAGGTTGCCCATCATCATGTTCTTTCCCCCGCCCAAGACGCGCGGCGTCACATAGGCGCCGATTGCGGGGATGAAGACGAGGATCGATCCGGCGATCAGGCCCGGCTTGCAGGAGGGGATGACGATATGCCAAAGCACCTTTGAGCGCGTCGCATAAAGATCGTACCCTGCCTCCACAAGGTTGAAATCCATGCGCTCAAGGCTCGCATAGATCGGCAGCACCATGAGTGGCAGGTAGACGTAGACGAGCCCCAGGAGAACCGCCCCGTCCGTGAACAGCATCTGCATGGGCTTGTCGATCAACCCGGCCCAGATGAGGATATTGTTGACCGGCCCCTGATTGGACAGGATGCCCATGATCGCGAAGGTGCGGATCAGAAGATTGGTCCAAAAGGGGATCGTGATCAGCAGCATCCATTGCGACCGGACCTGCTCGGGCCGGGTCGCAATGTAATAGGCGGTCGGGAAGCCGATGAGCAGCGTGGCTAGCGTCGTGACCAGTGCCAGTTTGATGGAACGCCAGAAGATGATGAGATTGGCATCGGCCAGTACGAGCGTGTCGTCAAAGGGATCCCGCTCCACAAAGACGTTCGTCCAGCCGTCGAGGCTGAACTGACCGAGTGCGACCCCGCCGAAGGCGCCCTTTGCCATCACCGAATAGACAAGCATCACTGCAAGCGGCCCGACAGAGGCGATCACGATTGTCGCCAGGGCCGGCGCCTTGAGCAACCAGCGGCGCCGGCTTTCGGCGGTTCGGCGTGTGGCCGCCATCTCAGCGATGCCGGACATGTTCGCCTCCGAGCAGCCGGGCGCTACGGCTATGGATTCGCAGCCATACCTGTGTGCCGGACGTCCTGATTTTCTCTTGTTCCGGGCTGTTGGTCAGGCGGGCTGTGAAAGTCGAACCGTCGTTCAGGCGCAATTGAAGGCGGGTGTCCGTCCCAACGAAAACCTCGTCCTCGACGACTGCAGGAATGCAGTCCGATGACGGGGCGTCGAGGACGTCGACATGTTCCGGGCGGATCAGGACCTGAACCGTCCCGTCGCCGGAAGTTCCGGCTTTGCCGTAGGCGGTAGCGACAGCGCCAGCAATTCTGACCTGGTGAGCATCCGCAGCGGCCTGCCCGACAAGCCGGCCGCTCAGAATGTTCGATTCGCCGATGAAGTCGGCGACGAACCTATCCACCGGAGCGTTGTAGATTTCCCGCGGACGGCCAACCTGGAGCACCCGCCCACGGTTCATGACGGCAATGCGGTCGGACATTGCCAGGGCTTCCTCCTGATCGTGCGTCACGAAAATAAACGTGATGCCGGTTTCAGTTTGGAGCCGCTTCAATTCGACCTGCATCTCCTTTCTCAGCTTGTAGTCGAGGGCCGACAACGGTTCATCGAGCAAAAGCACTTCCGGTTGCGGAGCCAGAGCGCGGGCCAGGGCGACACGCTGCTGCTGCCCGCCGGAGATCTCACTGGTCCGCCGGTCGGCAAGCGTTTCCATCCGCACGAGTTTCAGCATCGCGGCCACGCGATCCACGCACCTGGACTTCGTCCAGCCCAGCATTTTCACTCCGAAACCGATGTTCTCGGCGACAGACATGTGGGGAAAGAGCGCGTAGTTCTGGAAAACCGTGTTGATTGGCCGCCGAAACGGCGGAAGCGCCGCAATGTCCTTGCCGCGGAGCAGGATTTGTCCATTGGTCGGAAAGTTGAACCCAGCGATCAGCCTCAAAAGCGTCGTTTTTCCGCAACCGGACGGGCCCAGCAACGTAAAGAACTCGTTTTCGGTAATGTCGATCGACACATCGTCAAGCGCCAGGAAGGCCGAGGCGCCGGTGCCATAACTCTTTTGCAGGCCGATCGCCTGGATCGCCAGGCGACGATCCGCGGTTTGCGGTTGGGTGGGTTGGGACAATGCCAGCATATCAGGCCTCGAAGGTAACGCGACCGCCGCAGACGGTGAGTGCAGGTGAGAGGGTGTTGATCTCCCCGGGTGAAACGGCCTCGATATCGCCGGATAGGAGGACAAAATCGGCGAAATGACCGGGTTTGAGTTGTCCCTTCCGGTCCTCCGCGTGTTCGGCATAGGCACCTTCGATCGTATAGGCGGCAATCGCCTCGTGGAGGGTGTAGCTCTGGTCTGGCAGATGCGGCGCCCAGGGCTCGCGGTTGACGGCCGCATGGATGCCGGCCAGGACGTCAATCCGCGCCACCGGCCAATCCGACGCAAAGACAACATGGGCTCCCGCCTGCTTTAAAGTCCGCCAGGCATAGGCAAGCGGCCAGCGATCGGGCCCGATGCGGGTCTTGGCCGGTTCAAGCGGGAAATCCATCACGCCCGGGGGATGCGGCGGCTGCATGGACGCGATCGCGCCAAGGACAGCAAAGCGCGGAATGTCGCTGGGCTGGATGACCTCGATATGCTCGATCCGGTGGCGCGCGTCCCGCGGGCCATTGGCCTTCATGGCGGCTTCATAGCCGTTCAGGACCGCGCGCACCGCACCGTCGCCGATCGCGTGCACGGCGATCTGCAGACCGCGCCGGTCCGCCTCGGTCGCCATTTCCGTGAATTGGGCCTGCGTGAAGAGCGGTTCCCCGGTGAAGTCGGGCCGGTCTGCATAGCCGTCGACGAGATAAGCGGTGTAGCCTTCGATCACGCCGTCATAAAAAGCCTTCACGAGACCGGAGTTCAGCCAGTCCCCGCGATAGTCGTCATTCATGCGGGACGCCTTTTCCAGCATGTCGACCGTCATGAAGTTCTTGAAATGGAAGGGAACCTTGACGCGGCAGAGCAGGGCGCCCTGATCCTGGATCTCGTCGAGCAGTTCCAGTGTGTAAAGATTTCCGTCCATGTTGTGGATCGACGTGATCCCGTGCCTGGCGCACCAGGCCAGGGCGGCTTTTATGGACGCCCGGTCCAGCGCCCTTTCCTCTGGCGTTGGCGGTTCGGGCGGCTCGCCTCCCGTGGAAAGCCCCAGCGACGAACGAAATGTGCCGGCATAGACATTGACCGGTCCGAAGGCCTCGACTTCGCGCAGTTCGCCGGTAGCAAGGCCATCGCCGCCCATGACCACCTCGTTGCCGGGGCCCAGGGCTTTGCCGTGGAGAAGCCGGACTTCCTCTAGCAGTATGGTGTTGGCCCACATTGTGTGATGGTCAAAGGCCACGAAGGCCAGGGGCCGGTCATCGAGGATGCTGTCGAGGAAATACCGGTCGATCGGGCTGCCATCGAGCATGTCATAGTCGGCACCCTGGCAAAAAAGGACCTTCGCTTCCGGATTTGCCGCGGCGTGAGCCCGCACTTTTTCGCGGATCGCGGTTTTACCCTTCGTGCCCGTCAGCAACAGGTCATTGAGGATGGCGCCGCCGCCAAACACATGCATGTGCGCTTCGATGAAGCCCGGCAGCACGCTTCGGCCGGCAGCGTCGATCATCCGCGTCAAATTGCCGGCAAACGGCAGCACTTCGGTTGCGTCGCCAACAGCGAGAATTCGTCCATTTGCGACGGCCATCGCAGAAGCCGCCGGCCTGGCCGGGTCCATGGTCAGAATCTTTGCGCTCGTGACCACTATGTCCGCTTGCATCAATGACGCTCCCCCAGCCTGCCCAACTTCCCTTCCGGTTAGGGCAGCAATTGGCTACATTTTTTGAATACTTTGTTGTATACACTATGCGCTTGTGAATGCGTGAGTCAACCGGTACCTATTTGCCGCGTTGACGCCAGCCGGTGTTAGGAGCCCCGATGAACGACGTTGCCCGCGGACATTTGCGTCAGTCGACCTACGAATCGATCAAAGCGATGATCGTGACCGGGCAGCTGTCACCGGGCAGACGAATTACGGAACTCGAGCTCGTCGAACAGCTTCAGGTCAGCCGGACGCCGGTGCGCGAGGCACTTAATCGATTGGAGCGTGACGGGCTTGTGGTCGAACGTCCCCGCACGGGATTTGCGGTGGTTCAATTTGACGAAACGATGCTCCGGAACGTCTTCGACATCCGGGCAGAGCTGGACGCCTATGCGACGACCTTGGCGATCGCCCGTATCACCCTCGATGAAGTGGAACTGCTGCGCGGCTTGGTCGCGGATTGCGAGCGCCTGGCGCAAATCGACCCATCTCCCCGTGCCCGGCTGGAGGAGATGCAGACCGGCATGGAAATCCATCGCGCAATCGCGCGATTTAGCGCCAACGTCATGCTCGCGGAAATGCTGAACGGACTTTTGGACAAGTGCCAAGTCTATGTGTGGATGGAATTGACCCAGCTGAACGACTGGAAGGCGGCGCGTGACGACCATCATATGATTGTTGAAGCGATCGCTGCCGGGGACGCCGACACAGCCTGCCGCGAATCCCGCCGTCATATCCGGCAATCGAGGGATGGCATCCTGGACCTCATGCTCAGACAGCGTGATCTGCGCGACCTGTATCTATCCCGAAACGAGGAGTCGCAGACCCGACCGGGTCTGGCTGTTTGAGTATCAGGCTCCCCATGCGACAAAGGCTTTTTGCCGACGACAATAGCCCCTGGAACGACTGAAACAGGCGCAAAAGCTCGAAGCTTCCGGTTCAGGGCAGGGCGTTGCCCTTGGACAGACGTTTGGCGGACCTTGCGGGGAGGCGTCCGCTCTGATTCCCTGCCTTTGGTGGGGGTCGCCTGATTCGTGTGCTCGTTGCTCCGGTTCCGCTTGATAGTGCGGCGGGGCAGCAGGTGATTTCGCTAGAAAGATGAAAAATGACCGCCAAGCCGGAAATCCTGGAGATGAGGCCTAAGATCACCGTTGTCGGCGTCGGCGGCGCCGGCGGAAACGCCGTCAACAACATGATCTCCGAAGGCTTGCAGGGCGTCGAGTTCGTCGTCGCCAATACTGATGCCCAGGCGCTCACGATGTCGAAGTCGTCGCGGCTGATCCAGTTGGGCGCGCATGTGACAGAAGGTTTGGGGGCCGGATCTTTGCCACAGGTCGGCAGCGCGGCCGCGGAGGAATCCATAGACGAGATCATGGATCATCTCGCGGGAACGCATATGTGTTTCATCACGGCGGGCATGGGGGGTGGCACCGGGACAGGCGCGGCGCCGGTTATTGCGCGTGCCGCACGCGATGCCGGCATCTTGACGGTGGCGGTCGTTACCAAGCCTTTCGTGTTCGAGGGCAAGCGCAGGACCCAGGCCGCGGAGGAAGGCATAGAACGCCTTCGCGAGTGCGCCGATACGGTGATCGTCATCCCGAACCAGAACCTCTTCAGGGTCGCCGACGCCAGGACCACGTTTGCCGACGCCTTTGCCATGGCAGACCGTGTTCTCTACGCGGGTGTCGGATGCATCACGGATCTCATCGTGAAAGAAGGCCTGATCAATCTCGATTTCGCCGATGTGAAGTCAGTGATGCGGGACATGGGCCGGGCGATGATGGGAACCGGCGAGGCTTCTGGCGAGGGCCGTGCAAGGACTGCGGCCGAGGCTGCGATCGCCAATCCGCTGCTCGATGAGGCTTCCATGACAGGCGCCAGAGGCCTGCTCGTGTCGATCTGCGGCGGCACGGACATGACGCTGTTCGAGGTCGATGAGGCTGCGACACGGATACGGGAAGAGGTCGACGCCGACGCCGACATTATCGTGGGCGCCATCTTCGACCAGGCATTGGCCGGGAAGTTCCGGGTATCGGTCGTCGCAACGGGCCTGCGCAAGATCATGGACATTGCACAGCCCGAGCAAAGGACCGCTTGAAGCGCTCGGCCTGTCCAACGGCGACGCACTTGCCGCACTGTCGCTCAACCTTTGACCGAATCCAGCCGCAAACCCGGCGTGCCAGACCGACCAGCCGATCATTCCTGCTCGACTATCGTCGCGTCCTGGAGGCGATGAGCATCGCGCGGATGTTCGCGGCGAGGCGGCCGCAGCACGTTGCCGACCGCACCATCGACAAGCCGGCTCAGATCATTGCGGAACCTCCGCCTCTAGGGTAATTTAGAAACTGATTGGATGAGGAATGCGCCCGCATTCGCCTTGGCGCCTCTCTCAGTTCCTGTATCGGCAGATTGTGAACTCTTTAACAGACCCTGACACCGCAAGCTGCGTTCTTGTGGTCGACAGGTCATAGCAGTTAAGGATTTGCCATGCTGCGATGCTGCGCGTTCATTGCAGCCTTGATCATCGTGAGCCTCGCGACGTTCGACGCTCACGCCGATCGAAGGGTTGCCCTTGTGATCGGCAATTCCGAATATCGTGAAATCCCGGCGCTCAAGAACCCGGACAAGGATGCCGCGGATGTGTCGAACACGTTTCGGCTTGCCGGCTTCGACGTGTTCGTCGCCAAGGATCTCACCAAGCTCGAATTCGAGAAGCAGTTTCGCAGCTATCTGGCCGCCGCCGACGGCGCCGACCTGGCTGTCGTCTACTATTCCGGCCACGGCTTCCAGATCGGCGGCGAGAATTTCCTGATCCCGGTCGACGCCTCGCTGAAGAGGGCGGCCGACATCGAGGTCCAGGCGATCAAGCTCAACGATGTGTTGGAGCAACTGCGCTCGAAATCGAAGATCCAGGTGATCATCCTCGACGCCTGCCGCAACAACCCGTTCCCGCGCAAGGACTACTGGCTGCGGGATCAACTGATCACCGCCGGCAATGCCGGCCTCGCGCAGGTCAAGAGCTCGCTGAACACGCTGATCGCCTTCGCCACCGAACCGGGCTCGGTCGCCTATGACGGAACCGGTGACCTTAGTCCCTTCTCATCGGCATTTTCGCGCCGCGCGCTGGCGCCTAACCAGGAGATCCGCGCCGTGATGGCCGCGGTGCGCCGCGACGTCGTCCAGGCGACCGACGGCAAGCAGGTTCCCTGGGAAAACTCCTCGCTGATCGACGAGGTCGTGCTGATGCGCCGCGCCACCCGGCCCTCGCTGCCGCCGGTGCTGGAGAAGGTCGTGTTGTCGGGGGTCGGCCCGGTCGATCTCGGCCTGCCGCAGCCGGTCGATGTCGACGGCGGAACCGTCACCGTCAGCATCGAGAGACCGCCGGCTCTCGGCCGCCTGACGCTGGACGGCAAGCCTGTCGAGGTCGGCCAGCCGATCCAGGGCAAGGACCTGCCGCGCCTGAAGATGGATGTCCCCAAGGGCGCCGCCGCGCAGGACGAGGTGGATATGCTGGCCTACGCCACGCATGACGACTGGGGCGGCCAAAGCCAGGGCATACTGGTGTTTCGCGTCAAGAGCGGCGAGGGAGCCGATGGTCAGCAGATCATGGCCTCGCTGGAGGCCGAGCAGAAGCAGCAGATCCTGGAGCGCGGCATCCAAATCACCGGCGCCGCAGAGGCGATCGAAAATCGTGACATCGGTGTTCCGGTGGGCGTCGGCCCGGTTGCGCTGAACCTGGATCTGCCGACGAAGGACCCCGCGGTCAGCCTGAAAGTCGCGAGCTATCCGGCAACGGGAACGCTATCCCTGCCTGACCGAACACTGACGCCCGACTCAAGCCTAAGGGCCGACGAGGTCGAGCACCTGCGGTACGAACCGCAGATCGGCACCGTCAAGCCGCTCATAGTCGGCCTCGAAATCCGGGCCGACGACAATTCATCCAAGCCCGCCAGCATGAAACTCTCGCCAAGCGTCGATCCATGCGACACGGCCGCCGGCGAACCGCTCGACCTGCAAGGCGTGGTCCCCGGCCTGTTGCCCAACGAGATCGGCGCCGGCGCGGTGGACGCGTGCGAGACGGCTGTGAAGGCTTATCCGGATGTACCCCGCTTCCGCTATGAACTCGGACGCGCTCTGCTTGCCGTGGGCAAGGTCGAGGATGCCAGGACAGCCATCGAGGAGGCCGCGAAAAGGGGGCATGTCCGCGCCGTCTTCGAACTCGGCTACCTGCATGCGACCGGAACCGGAACCGCTCAGGACCGCACGCAGGCCAATGCCCTCTACAAGGCTGCGTCGGACAAGGGCGATCCCTACGGCATGACGTCCTGGGGGCGCGCCCTGTTCAACGGCTACGGCGTCAGGCCCGACACTGCAAAGGGGTTGGACCTGCTGCTCAAGGCCGCGGCGATGGGGCACACCTATGCCATGAACGATCTCGCCGCGATCTTCACGGAGGGCCGCAACGGCGTGACCGCCGACCCGGATCGCGCGGTTGCCTTCCTTCAGGCCGGCGTGCAGCGGCAGGACATGTATTCGATGAACCTGCTCGGCCGGAACTATCTTAGCGGCCAGGGCGTGGACAAGGATCCGAAGATGGCGCTGACGCTGTTTCAACGGGCCATCGATCTCGGCCAGCCCTACGCTCCAGCCAGCCTTGGGCGCATGTACCGGGACGGCTCCGGCGTGGAGCGGGACCTCGCCGAGGCACAAAGACTGTTCGAGCTAGGGACCATGCGCGGCGATCAGTCCGGCGCCTACGATCGCGCGGCTCTCGAAATGCAGAAGGGCGACAAGGCCAATCAGGCCGTCGCCGCGCGTTTCCTCGCTTTCGCGGCCGCGCTCGACCTTCGCAAGGAGCTGCCGGAGGCCAGGAAGACGCTGGCAAAATTCGCAGCGAAGCCGAAAACGGCGGCGCTGGAGCAGTTGCAACAGGAACTCAAGTCGAAGGTCGCCGCGACCGGCTCGCTGGACACTCAGCTGATCAACGCGGCCAGAGGGGTGTGGGAAGAAGCCAATCCGCGCAGGGACCTTTTCTGATCAACCGGGAGGCAATGGTGGGCAGGACATTGAAGCAGGCAATCACCGCAACAACGCTGTTCGGCTTCATGGTGGCGCTCATGGGCTGCACGTCCCTGATGCCCAAGGCCGAGCCGACACCGGTGGCGGCGAAGCCGCAGCAGAAGGTGGTCCGCACGACCCCTCAGACCACGGTCGTCAAACAGAAAAAGGTGACCGCCAAAAAAGTGGTAAAGCCGGTTGAGGAAACCACTGTGACCGCGCCTGTTGTTCCCACTATGGGAGGCGGTGGGAGCGGCGGAGGCAATAGCGGCGGCGGCTGGGGAGGATGACCAAGCATCCAGGGCAGCCGGCTGCGATGACCGTGCGCTGCGCCACTGGCTTCAGCACCGCTTCACAAAGGCCTAGGCATCCGCAGATTGGCGCAGCGCCTCGATCTCCGCCGTCTGGATGCCCATTTCGACGAAGGCTGAAAGCACGGAAAAGCGATCGGCGAGCGCGACACGTGCCAGCCCCGCCAGTATCCCGGCATTGACCGCATGGGCGGCGGGGAACGGCCGCATCACAGGCATCGCCGCCTCGTCCGCGGCTAAACCGCCGTCGCGCCATATCACGGCCAGGGCAATCCAGGCGACCGGCGTCGTCGGCGGCATCGCCACGGCCCTGCTCAGCGCCGCATGGTGCCTGGGATTGTCCGGCTCGCTGACCCAGTCGCCGACAAGCATGAGCAACTCCAGGTCCTGCCCGTCGAGCAGGTCGCGCAGGTGGCTCAGGCATTCATGAGCCCACCAGACCGCGGCCCGTTCGGCGAGCAGATAGGCACAGAACGTGATTGCTTCCTCGGGCACCGGCCCGGCGAGCAGGGCTCGGCAGAACTCGATCGAGGCCTGTTCGGTCGGGAGGGCGCTCATGTCCCCGGCGACAGCGGGACAAGCCGTGAAAAGGTCCCGTGCCGTTTTGTATCGGAGCTCATTGGCCATGGCCGCCACGCCTTTCCCCGAGGAATAACAGCCACTCAAGCGCCCGGCGAGGCGCCGGTCAAGTCTTGCTCGACGGGCAGGCGGCCATCGCCGGCGATGCCGGATATTTTCGGTGTGGCCGACAGACAATCGCTTCGGAATTTGATATGATCCGCGGCCGGCGAAATCGGATGCTTCAAACGGGAGTAACGGTTATGCGAATGGGCAGTTCAGCCTTTGTGTTGGCGGTCGTGCTTGTGTCTGGCCAGGCTTTTGCCGATCCGCTGCAGAAATCGGAAGACATTGTGAAGTTTTTTGCCGGAGCGGGCAATCTCGGCGCTTCGCGCGGGATTTGCGTCGGCACCGAGGACGAGTGCAAGAGCAAGGCCGAGGCGAAGGACGCGCCGGCCAAGAAAACCGGCCTCGACATGATGATCAATTTCGGGCTCGATTCAGCCCAGCTCGACACGACCGCGCGCACCGAGCTCGACGAGTTCGCCAAGGCGTTGAAGGACCAACGGCTGAGCTCTTTCAGCTTCGTCGTCGAAGGTCACACCGACGCCTCCGGCTCGTCCCGCTACAATCAGGAACTGTCACAAAGGAGAGCGCAATCGGTGGCCGCCTTCCTGACGGCCAATGGCGTTGCCGCCACCAGGCTCGAAGCGATCGGCCTGGGCAAGACGCATCCGCGCAGCGCCAACCCGTACGATCCGGTCAACCGCCGGGTCGAAATGCGGATCAGGACGGAGTAGCACCCCTCATTTGCGTCGGCAGGCGCCCTTTGCGGCAGGCCCGGGTTCCGGCCGTCACTTGTTGAGCACGCCGCCCACAGCCACACCGGTGCCGAAGATCAGCGCCTTGGTCAGGAAGTCGTTGTTGTTGTCCTGGGGCGGCGGGGGTTCCTCCCGGCCGACCAGGGTGTCGCGGTTGCGCTTCTTCTGAACGACCTGCTGTTGCTTCTTGCGCTGCTTCTGCACCACCGGCTTCGGTGCGCGGGCCTTCTGCACCACCTGTTTCTTCGGCGTCGTCGCGCGGGCCTGGTCGGCGGCGTGCCTGGCGCGCACCGCCTCCATCATCGGGTCCGTCTGGACCACCAGGAAGGCCAGTTGCTCCCGCGTCAGGAAGCCGGTCGGCGGCAGGCCGTTCTCCTCTTGCCAGTCGCCGATCGCCTGGCGGGTCTTGGGGCCCATATTCCCGTCAACGCTGCCAAGTTCGTTGCCGAGGACCTCGATGCGCAACTGCAGATCGATGCGCCCCTCGCGATCGAGACCGATGGCGCTTTCCGTCAGTTCGCTGCCCAGCGCCTGCTTCATTTCGTCCGAAATGCCGACCGACGTGCGCACGGCGGAGCCGGAATTGGCGTTCGCCTCGTCCGTATCGAGGGCCGCGACCTGCTTGTCTTCGGCTTTCGGGTCCTGCAACTCGTCGATGTTCAGCTTCGCCACCGTGGCGAAACGGCCGTTCGGGAACTGTTCGAGATAGGCCTCGTAGAACGGGATGGAATTCTTCTTCGAGGCCTCGTCCCACAGACGCTGCTCGACTTCCCATGACGGAGGTTCGCCGACCACTAGGGCGGGGGTCGAAGTGGCCGCGGCGCCGGGTGTCTCGGCTGCGGGTTTTGCCGCGGGCGTCGCCTCGACAGGTTTTCCCATGAAGACCTCGCGCCCCAGCGAGGCATTGTGCCACGGCCGCTGCCGGCCTTGCGTGGTCTCGGTCACTTCGCCGCGCACGCGCGTCAGCGCGCTCTGGATCTCGACGCCCGGCTCGGTCAGGTGCCTGGCGAGGGCGGTCGAATAGGGACTGTTGACGCCGTTGCCATCGAAAGCGATGGCGCCGGGATCGGTTGCGTAGGCAATCAGGATGCCGCCGGTGCCGACACCGTCCGATTTGGCCTCGACCGGCGCCAGTCCGGCCCCCAGCGAACGGCTCTTCGGCAGCGCGGCGGCAAGAGTCCTTGCCAGCGGATTATCGCGGCAGGCGTCGAGGATGATGACCCCGACCGCCGGCTCGGGCGGCAGCGCCGACATGAACTCGTCGATCTGGATGGTGCGGGTCTTGAGATAGGCCGGCGACGTCAGCTCGGCATCGACCGGAATGAGGAAATTCTTGCCGTCTACCTGCATGCCGTGGCCGGCGTAGTAGATGACGGCGAGGTCGGCGTCGTAGGATTGCTCGGTGAACCGGCTGATGAGGCTG
This sequence comes from Mesorhizobium sp. M4A.F.Ca.ET.090.04.2.1, assembly GCF_003999085.1. Classification (NCBI taxonomy): domain Bacteria; kingdom Pseudomonadati; phylum Pseudomonadota; class Alphaproteobacteria; order Hyphomicrobiales; family Phyllobacteriaceae; genus Mesorhizobium; species Mesorhizobium sp. M4A.F.Ca.ET.090.04.2.1. Next base: position 2,127 of record NZ_RZOT01000018.1, on the reverse strand, counting down.
TGCATGCCCGCATTGTCCTGGTCCAGGCCTTCGATAACCTCGAAGCCGGCGTTGCGCAGCGTCGATGCAATGAGCTGTGCGTCATTGGCGGGATTGGGCAAGGCGACGGCATGGACGTATTTGCTGTTGCCGATCACCAGCGCGACGCGTTTGGGGTCGGGCGCGACGCTGTCGGGCGCGGCGGCCTGGGCGGCGAGCGAGGCCAGGACAAACAGGATAAATCCGCTCAGAAAGACGGCGAACGCTTTCATGGGTCAGCCCTCCGCCCCAACGGGGCGCGCTAGTGGTGTCTGCACATGCTAAAATTCATCCGCGACACAAGTCGCTTCTGCCAAAAATGGCGTCTGGGCGTCTGTGACCCCGGCCACAGTTTTGGTTCACAAAAGGCCCAAAAAAGTTCGCCGATAATAGCACCTGGCAGGGGGAACACCAACGACCCCACCGGTCGAGGGGCGGTCAAAGAGTGTTCTGAACCGAGCTAATGAGGGCGGTGAGGGCCTGCTTGTACTTTTCGAATTCCGGCGACGTCTGGCGGATCTCGGTCGTGGTCGTCGTCTGCTGGCCCGCGTCGGTGGCGACCCGGGCGACCTTCTGGCCCATTTTCCGTTCCGCCCAGTCCATGACGTAGCTGGCCGTCTTGCCGGTTAGGAACGGGTTGGCCTGGATGACGGCCGATCCGAGCACCGCGCTCAGTTGCGTCGAGCCCGGCGCCGCCAGCACCTGGGCCGCGCCTTCCATGCCGAGGAAATGACAGAGATAGAGCCGCCCGGCGGTGATCTGGTGCCCGCGGGCGCGGAGATAGGCCTCGCCCTCGCGCGCCAGGTTGCGCACCATCTCGCGCGACAGCGTGGCGTCGTAGCGAAGCGCGAGCAGGTCGGCGGTCGACAGCGAGCGGGCGAGATCTGGCCTGTAGGTGTTCATCATCCGGATCCAGGTCTTGGTGATGAACTGGCCGGCGCCGGTCGCGGAGGAAAGCGGGTTCTTGGCCCGCGCGCTGCCGCCGCTTTCGACATGGACGATGCGGTCGGTCAGCGTCTCGACGGCAGCATCGCCGGACCCGCCAGAACCGCCTGAAACGTAGCTGGCAACCGTGGTGACCGTTCCCAGCGGATCGATCGCCACGCCGGCCTGGTAGAGCTCGAAATGCAGATGCGGGCCGGTCGAAAGCCCGGTGGTGCCGATATAGCCAATGACGTCGCCGGCCTTCACCTTGGTGCCGACGCCGCTCGCGAGCGCGAATTTCTGCATATGCGCGTAGCGCGTCTCGCGCCCGTTGGGATGTGAAATCTTCACCAGATTGCCATAGCTGCCGCCATCGCCCTGAAAAGTGATCTCGCCATCGAAGGCGGCCATGATTGGTGTACCGATCGGAGCAGCCCAGTCGACGCCCTTATGGATCCGAACCGTGCCGAGGATCGGGTGCTTGCGCGGGCCGAAGGTCGAGGTCATGACCCCGCTCACCGGGGTGACCATGCCGTTGGTCACGGCCAGCGAACGAACCTCGTCATTGCCGGTGACGCACGCAAACTGGCCGTCGCTTTGCTGGAAAACGAAACAGTCGAGGCTTTTCTCGGTGCCCTGGACGCCGACATAGAGGACCCGTCCGGAGATCTCGCTTTGGCCGCGAGGCGTTTGCGAATAGATCAGCACCAGGCGCTGGTCTTCACTGGCGAAGGCGTCGAGATCCTGCCCCCGCGACAGATACATGATCGCCTCGCCGATTACGCTGGTCGGAACCTTGTTGCGTGCGGCCGTCGAATAGATCGCGTCGAGCAGACGATACTGGCGCTTGGGCCCGCCCTCGTCGGATGCGCCTGAATAGTTGAATAGATCCTCGCGGACCCATGGGTCGACGCCCGACACGAACGCTCCCTCGGCGTTGCGCGTCAGTGTCCCGACATAGACGTTCCTGGCGTAGATCGAAACCTGCATGAGCGACGCTGTCGTCGCTTCGCGCGTCGGCCTGAAGCCACGCATGGCCACGACATGGCCCGGTTCCAGGCTTTCCCGTTTGAACAGTGCCTTCAGCGCCTCGCCGGCGAGTTTCGCATCGTCGGCCGAGAAATGCGCGTCAAGCACGACGCTGTCCAGGCTGCGGTCATTGAGGATTTTCACGAACGTGTCTTC
>NZ_RZOT01000189.1:0-10210 GCF_003999085.1 Mesorhizobium sp. M4A.F.Ca.ET.090.04.2.1 | reverse complement strand
GCCCGAAATATTTCCGCGACCTCGAAAACCTGACCGTCGAGAGCAAGGGCCATCAGGACCTGGTCTCGGACGGCGACCGCGAAGTCGAGCTGTTCATCCGCGCCGCCATTGCCGACCCCTACCCGCGGGACGGCATCGTCGGCGAGGAACATGCGCCGGTCGTCGGAACGACCGGCTTTGTCTGGGTGATCGACCCGATCGACGGCACCGCCAATTTCGTGCGCGGGATTCCGGCCTGGTGCGTGGTGATCGCCTGCGCCCGCGAGGGCGGGACCGTCGTCGGCGTGATCCACGAGCCCTCGACCGGCGAGACCTTCCACTGCCATCGTGATGGCGGCGCCTTCGTCAACGGCCGGCCGATCAAGGCGAGCGATGCCGCGAGCCTCACCGAAGGATCGGTGGGAACCGGCCTGTCCAACCGGGCCGATACCGGGCATGTCGCCGTGCTCATCCGCCAGATCATGGCTGAAGGCGGCGTCTTCTACCGCAACGCGTCGGGCGCGCTGATGCTGGCTTATGCCGCGTCCGGCCGGCTGCTCGGCTATATCGAGGAACACATGAACGCCTGGGATTGCCTGGCCGGCATGCTGCTTGTCGAGGAAGCCGGAGGCACGGTGCTGAAGCCCGATCCGAAAACCGTCATCAGCCAGGGAACGCTGGTGATCGCCGGCGGAACGGCGATTTTTTCCCGAAGCTGCGGGCGCTTTCCCAGCAGGCGTTCGGGCTCTGATTGTGGCGGCTGCGACGTTTTTGCCCGCGGCGGATTGTGCAAGTCCGTCCGTGTCCGGCGGCAAATCGGCTGCGATATGCGCGATTTAGGCATTTTTCCCGTCATCTGGCGGGATCGTGGACGCCTTGCGCAGAATGCTTGCGCCCCGTGCAGCCTGTTCTTATATACGCGCCAAGCCGTTCGGCGCCGGAACGCCGGTTGCCGGAACGGGATTTCTTGTGAACAGGGGCTTTCGTTGGAACGCCTGATCAGGGTCCTGAGAGCCTGCTTAGCGGAGAGACTAGAACAATGGCAAAAGTAATCGGTATCGACCTCGGAACCACCAACTCCTGTATTGCCATCATGGACGGCAAGGAGCCCAAGGTTATCGAGAATGCGGAGGGCGCGCGCACGACCCCTTCGATCGTCGCCATCTCGAGCGACGGCGAACGCCTCGTCGGCCAGCCGGCCAAGCGCCAGGCGGTCACCAATCCTGAGAACACCATCTTCGCGGTGAAGCGCCTGATCGGCCGCCGCTATGACGATCCGGTGACGGAGAAGGACAAGAAGCTTGTCCCCTACAAGATCGTCAAGGGCGACAATGGCGATGCCTGGGTCGAGGCCGGCGGCAAGAAGCAGTCGCCCAGCCAGATCTCGGCCATGATCCTGCAGAAGATGAAGGAAACGGCGGAAGCCTATCTCGGCGAGAAGGTCGAGAAGGCGGTCATCACCGTTCCGGCCTATTTCAACGACGCCCAGCGCCAGGCGACCAAGGACGCCGGCAAGATCGCCGGCCTCGAAGTGCTGCGCATCATCAACGAGCCGACGGCCGCGGCCCTTGCCTACGGCCTCGACAAGAAGGACGGCAAGACCATCGCCGTCTATGACCTTGGCGGCGGCACCTTCGACATTTCGGTGCTCGAGATCGGCGACGGCGTCTTCGAGGTGAAGTCGACCAATGGCGACACCTTCCTCGGCGGCGAGGATTTCGACATGCGCCTGGTCGAGTACCTGGCGGCCGAGTTCAAGAAGGAGCAGGGCATCGACCTGAAGGCCGACAAGCTCGCCCTGCAGCGTCTCAAGGAAGCGGCCGAGAAGGCCAAGATCGAGCTGTCGTCAACGACGCAGACCGAGATCAACCTGCCCTTCATCACCGCCGACGCCACCGGGCCGAAGCACCTGACGCTGAAGCTGACCAGGGCGAAGTTCGAAAGCCTGGTCGAGGATCTCGTCCAGCGCACGATCGACCCCTGCAAGGCGGCGCTCAAGGATGCCGGCCTGAAGGCTGGCGAGATCGACGAGGTCGTCCTGGTCGGCGGCATGACCCGCATGCCCAAGATCCAGGAGATCGTGAAGCAGTTCTTCGGCAAGGACCCGCACAAGGGCGTCAACCCGGATGAGGTCGTCGCGCTTGGCGCCGCCATCCAGGCCGGCGTGCTGCAGGGCGACGTCAAGGACGTGCTCCTGCTCGACGTGACGCCGCTGTCGCTCGGCATCGAAACGCTGGGCGGCGTGTTCACCCGCCTGATCGAGCGCAACACCACGATCCCGACCAAGAAGAGCCAGGTGTTCTCGACCGCCGAGGACAGTCAGTCGGCGGTGACGATCCGCGTCTTCCAGGGCGAGCGCGAGATGGCGGCAGACAACAAGCTGCTCGGCCAGTTCGACCTTGTCGGCATCCCGCCGGCACCGCGCGGCGTGCCGCAGATCGAGGTCACCTTCGACATCGACGCCAACGGCATCGTCAACGTCTCGGCCAAGGACAAGGGCACCGGCAAGGAGCACCAGATCCGCATCCAGGCTTCCGGCGGCCTTTCGGACGCCGACATCGAGAAGATGGTCAAGGACGCCGAGGCCAATGCCGAAGCCGACAAGAAGCGGCGCGCCGTGGTCGAGGCCCGCAACCAGGCCGAGGCGCTGGTGCATTCCTCGGAGAAGTCGCTGAAGGAATATGGCGATAAGGTCTCGGAAGCCGACCGTACGGCGATCGCCGATGCGATCGCGGCGCTGAAGGCCGCCACCGAAGGCGACGACGCGGCCGAGATCGAGGCCAAGACGCAGGCGCTCGCCGAAGCTTCGATGAAGCTCGGCCAGGCCATGTACGAAGCCTCGCAGAAGGAAGCGGCCGAGGCCGACGCCAAAGCGGACGCCGCCAAGGATTCGGACGTGGTCGACGCCGATTTCGAGGAAATCGACGAGGACGACGACAAGAAGAAGTCGGCCTGAGCCGCCTGACGGCAAATAATGCGAAAAGCCCGGCGCAAGGCCGGGCTTTTTTGCAACCCTTCATGAAAAAGTGCGGGCAAGGCCGCGCCAGCACTGGCATCCGGACGCCATCGCACCTAAATCGGAACGACGTGCCGGCAAACGACGCAACAGTGCATCAAGACATTGAGCATCCGGACTGCGGGAAAAAATGAAAGCTGATTTCTACGAGACGCTGGGCGTGCAAAAGGGCGCCGACGACAAGGAGCTCAAGAGCGCTTTCCGCAAGCTCGCCATGCAGTTTCATCCCGACCGCAATCCCGGCGATCACGCCTGCGAGCACAAGTTCAAGGAAATCAACGAAGCCTACGAGACGCTGAAGGACCCGCAGAAGCGCGCGGCCTATGATCGTTTCGGCCACGCCGCCTTCGAACATGGCGGCATGAATGGCGCCGCGCAGGGCTTCGGCGCCGGCGGCTTCGCCGACATCTTCGAGGATATTTTCGGCGACATGATGGGCGGCCGCCAGCGCCGCTCGTCGGGCGGCCGCGAGCGTGGCGCGGACCTGCGCTACAATATGGAGATTTCGCTGGAGGAGGCGTTTTCCGGCAAGACCGCGCAAATCCGCGTGCCGGCCTCGATCTCCTGCTCTGAATGTTCGGGCAGCGGCGCCAAGCCCGGCACCCAGCCGGCCACCTGCTCGATGTGCAACGGCCACGGCAAGGTGCGCGCCACGCAAGGCTTCTTCTCGATCGAGCGCACCTGCCCGCAGTGCCAGGGCCGCGGCCAGACGATCAAGGACCCGTGCCCGAAATGCGCCGGCCAGGGCCGCGTCACTGAGGAACGTTCGCTGTCGGTCAACATCCCGGCCGGCATCGAGGACGGCACCCGCATCCGGCTGGCCAATGAGGGCGAGGCCGGCCTGCGCGGCGGCCCGTCGGGCGACCTCTACATTTTCCTCGCGGTCAAGCCGCACGAGTTCTTCCAGCGCGACGGCGCCGACCTCTACTGCAAGGTGCCGATCTCGATGACGACAGCGGCTCTCGGTGGGTCCTTCGAGGTGACGACGCTCGACGGCACGCAGACCAAGGTGAAGGTGCCGGAAGGCACGCAGAACGGCCGCCAGTTCCGGTTGAAGGGCAAGGGCATGCCGGTGCTGCGCCAGCCCAATGTCGGCGACCTCTACATCCAGACCGCGGTCGAGACGCCGCAGAACCTGTCGCGCCGGCAGCGTGAGCTCCTGGAAGAGTTCGAGCAGCTGTCCTCGCAGGACAATTCGCCCCAGTCGAGCGGCTTCTTCGCCCGCATGAAGGACTTTTTCGAATCCTTCAGCGACCGCTGAGAGGTTGAAGGGCATGTCCCGGGGATTGCTTCCCGAGCGTCATCAACACCTTATGCCAGGTTGACGCCTTGCCTTGTCCCACCTAGCTGCTAATTAGCGGGTCGGGGAGCGTTGAGGAGAGCTCGCATGGCACGTGGTCCCGGGTTGCGCAAGTCGCTGGCGGAGAAGTTCGACGACGAGCTGAAGTTCTTCAGGGGCTGGATCGACAAGCCGAAGACGGTCGGCTCGATCGTTCCCACCAGTTCCATCACCGCCCGCAAGATGGCCTCGATCGTCAATCCGAAATCCGGCCTGCCGGTGCTTGAGGTCGGCCCCGGCACCGGCGTCATCACCCGCGCCATCCTGGCGCAGGGGATAAAGCCGGAAAATCTCTACGCGGTCGAATACTCGACCGATTTCGTGCGCCACCTGCGTCGGCTTTATCCGGGCGTCAACGTCATCGAAGGCGACGCCTTCAATCTCAACGCGACGCTCGGCGACAAGCGCGACATGGTGTTCGATTCGGTTGTCTCCGGCGTGCCGCTGCTGAACTTCCCGGTCGCCCAGCGCATCGCCTATATCGAAAGCCTGCTCGACCGCATCCCCGCCGGCCGGCCGATCGTTCAGCTGACCTATGGTCCGCTGTCGCCGATCCCGCCCGGCCGCGGCGACTACACGGTCAAGCATTTCGATTTCATCATCCGCAACATCCCGCCGACGCAGCTGTGGATCTACCGGCGCGAGGCGCATTAGAGGAGAAGGAATAGGGGAGTACGGCAGTGGGGCAGCAGGGGAGTGAACGGCTCGATACCGTACTGCCTTACTGCCTTACTGCCCTACTCTCTTCCTCCCTCATCCAAACGTTGATTTGAGCGGCCCCTTTCTGTACCTGTCCGGGAACAAGGGTGGCCAATGCCAATGATCCCAAAAATCCTCGTCTTCGCAGGCTCGATCCGGTGGGGCGCCTTCAGCGGCAGGACCGCGGACGTGGCGCAGAAAGAGCTTGCCATGCAGGGCGCCGAGGTGACCCGCATCTCGCTTGGCGACTATCCGCTGCCGATCATGGACGAGGACTTGGAAAAGGAGAAAGGCATTCCCGAGAATGCCATGCGGATCGGCCGGCTGATCGCCAACCACGATGGACTGTTGATCGCCACGCCGGAATATAACGGCTCGCTGCCACCTCTGCTCAAGAACAGCATCGACTGGGTGAGCCGGATACGCCGCGACGGCGGCCGCTCGTTCAGGCCGTTTGCAGGCAAGCCCGCCGGCCTCTGCTCCTCCTCCGACGGCAAGTTTGCCGGCATACGCTGCATCAATCACCTGCGCGCCGTGCTGGTGCGCTGCCAGGTCGAGGTGGTCACGCCGGAATGCTCGGTCTCTGGCGCCAGCGACGCCTTCGACGAGAATGGACATTTCCGCGACGACAGACTACGCCAATCGATGGAGCGCCTATGCCGCACACTGATCGAAACCTCGCGCATGCTGTCCAGCCGGATCGAAGCATGATCCCGGAGCATGCCGACACCATGCGCGACAGGCTGATCGTCGGTCTCGACGTGCCGACGGTGAAGGACGCCGAGAAAGCGGTGCGCGAGCTCGACGGCACGGTCTCCTTCTACAAGATCGGCTATCAGCTGGCCTTCGCCGGCGGACTCGACTTCGCTCGCGAGCTTGCCAGCGGCGGCATCAGGATCTTCCTCGACATGAAGCTGCTCGACATCGACAACACGGTGGCCAAGGGGGTCGAGAACATCGTCAGGATGGGCATGACGATGCTCACCATCCACTCCTATCCCAAGGCGATGCGGGCTGCTGTCGAAGCGGCCCGGGGCAGCGATCTCTGCCTGCTCGCGGTCAGCGTGCTGACCTCGATGGACGAGCAGGACATGATCGACGCCGGCTACGAATACGACCCGCACACGCTGGTGCTGAGGCGCTCAGAGCAAGCGCTGCATGCCGGCATGGGCGGCGTCGTCTGTTCCGCCGAGGAGGCGGAAGCCGTGCGCCGGATCGTCGGGCCGAACATGGCCGTGGTCACGCCGGGAATACGCCCCAAGGGCAGCGACCATGGCGACCAGAAACGGGTGGTGACCCCGGCGCAGGCGATTCGCAACGGCTCCAGCCATCTTGTCGTTGGCCGCCCGATCGTCGGCGCCGCCGACAGGCGCGCTGCCGCCGAGGCCATCCTGGCCGAAATGCGGTCCGCATAAGTCCCAAACTCGGAGAAACGATATGGCAAAGGGATACTGGGTCGCCCGCGTCGATGTGCGCGACGCCGAGGGCTACAAGGACTATGTCGCCGCCGCGAAGCCGGCCTTCGAGCGGTTCGGCGCGAAATTCCTGGCGCGCGGCGGCGAGCACGAGAAGGCCGAGGGGCCGGGCCGCGCGCGCAACGTCATCATCGAGTTTCCGTCGCTTGCCGCGGCGCATGAATGCTACCATTCGCCGGAATACCAGCGCGCCGTCGCCATCCGCCAGAAGGTGGCCGACGGCGAGATCGTGCTGGTCGAGGGCATCTAGCCCCCTGCTTGACCATGACCTTGTCCGAAAACCGGCTCCCACTTTTCGGGGTCATGGTCGAAGCCGGGTCCTCGCGGTTTCGGCCATCGCATCGGCGAGACCGAGGCCCCATTGCGCGCGGCAATAGTCACGGAAATCGAAGCAGGGCAGGCCGGGACAGACCTCGAACTCGATGAGATGGACGGTGTCGTCGGCCTCCACCCTGAGGTCGACGGAGAAGACATCGCGCAAGCCGAGCCCGGTCATCAGGCCCCCGGCGATCCGGCGGATTATCGCATCGGCTGCCGGTTGGCTCGCGGTGACGGGCTCGAGCACCGGCTCGGCATAGGTTCCGGCGGCCATCGCGATCCCGCCGGTATCGCCATAGAGCGCCAGGCTGTCGGCCATGGTCTGGAAATCGCCACCGGACTCGACGAAGGCGATGCCGAGCGCCTCGACGCCGGTCTCCGGCTTCAGGCCGAGGAAGCTGGCGCGCACGTTGCGGCCGGCGACATAGGGCTGGACGACGACGTCGTCGCGATAGTGGGCGAAGACGCGCCGGCTAAGCTCCAGCGCATGACCGAGATCAGCCACACGCGAATCCGGCCAGATGCCGATCTTGGCACCGAGGCGGTTCGGCTTGACGAACCAGCCGGCTTCCGAGGCTGGCGGCTCGACCAGCCATTCCCCGTTCCGCGCCAGACCTGCCTGCGGCGCCGGCAAGCCAAGCGCGCCGAGCACGGCGCCGGAGCGGAACTTGTCCTGGCAGAGCGCGAATAAGGAATCGTCGGCGCCGATGGTCTTCAGCCCATTGAGCCTTGCCAGCGCGGGCGCCGCGCCGCCCCGGAAATAGGCGATGCCGTCGGTCAGCGTCCAGACCAGCGTGGCATCCCGATCAGCGCGGGCAAGCACGCCGGCGGCTTCATCCAGCTCGACCGACGCAAAGGCGAGGCCGCGCGCTTCGCAAGCAGCGGCCAGCACCTCGAATTCCGGCGCAAGGTCGGTCGACTGTGCCAGGTAGGACGATATCTCGGTGGCGCGCTCCGCCGGGTAGCCGTCGGCGACCAGCCGGTCGAAACAGGCTTTCTCCGGCTCGTGGACGAGGATCAGTCTCGGCTGGTTGCGCGGCATCGATTGGAAAGGCTCTTGGCGGTCCGGCCTCTACCATCGCACGGCTGACGCCATTGGCTCTCGCGAAACCGACGAAGGCAGGCGGTTGCGTGACAGAACGGGGCCGAACCGCAAAGCGAACCGGTGACCCGGTCGCTTCAGGCGATCAGCACGCGCGGCTCGAAGCGGCCTTTGACCTCGAAATCGAGCAGGAAGGTCATGCCGGCCTGCGGGTCGAGCTGGCGCTGCTTTTCGTCCTTGCCCTTCCACGCCGAGGTCACCACCAGCCTGTCGGCCTTCGCGCCAACAAAGGCCGGGCAGGAGGGCTGCGTCACCGGCATCGGGATTTCGCGCAGCAGCGTGCCGTCCGGAGCATAGGCCTTGACCGCCCTGCCGCCCCAGACGGCGTTCCACAGCACGCCGTCGCGGTCGATGACGGAACCGTCGACATAGCCCTTGGACGAACGGTGATCGACGAACACTTTTGGTTCACCTATGGGCAGCCCGGCCGCGGGATCGCAGGCGACGCGCATCAAGAGCCCGGTCGAGGTGTCGGTGTAGTAGGCGATCTTTCCGTCCGCGGAAAAGCAGATTGAGTTCGACACGGTGATGTCGGAAAACAGCCGGCGCAATTCGCCCTTGAAGAACCAGTAGATCGAGCCGGCGCCCTTGCCCTCGTCCTTGCCCATAGTTCCGACCCAGAAGGCGCCGCAGGGGTGGACGCGCGAATCGTTGGAGCGGGTGAGCGGATTGTCGGCCTCAATCGCGGTGTGCAGCGTCAGCTTGCCGGTCGCGACATCGCGGACATGGAGGCCGGTTTCGGTGGCGATCAGCTGGCGCTGTTCATCGATGATGGCCAGCGCGCTGGCCATCAGGCCGAGATCATGCACCTTCAGCACGCCGGAGCCAACGCCCTGCTCCAACAGCAGGCCATTGACGATGTCGAACCAGAACAGCGCATCGCTGCCGCGGTCATAGCTCGGGCCTTCGCCAAGCTGGCAGATGCGGTCCGAGAAAACCGACACGGTGTCGCTCATTATGCATCTCCAAAGGCGGCGTCCCAGGCGACAACGGCGGCCTGAGCCCGCGCGGCCACCTCCTCGACGCCCATGCCGGGCTTGAACAGGCTGGAGCCGAGGCCGAAGACGCTGACGCCGGCCGATTTGTAGCCGGCAAAATCTTTCTCGGACACACCGCCAACGGCGCCGATCAGCACATCGGCGGGCAGCACCGCGCGCACGGCCGCAATGCCGCCGGCGCCAAGCACGCTTGCCGGGAAGAATTTCAGCGCCGAGGCGCCGAGCCTTATCGCCAGGAAGGCTTCTGTCGGCGTGAACACGCCGGGCATCGTCACCATGCCATGGGTCCGAGCGCGGTCCATCACCGCGGCATCAATGTTAGGGCTGACCAGCAGCCGGCCGCCGGCTGCGTGCAGGGCGTCGACATCGGCCGCCGTCAGCACAGTTCCGGCGCCGACCAGGGCTGCCTTTGGCAACGCCTGCACAAGGCCGGCGATCGAGACGCAGGGTTCCGGCGAATTGAGCGGCACCTCGATCGCCTCGATACCGGCATCGAAGATCGCCTGGCCGATCGCCACCGCCTCGCCCGGTTTCAGCCCGCGCAGGATGGCGACGAGGCCGCGCTTGAGTTTCGGAAACGGTGCTGTCTGGGTCACGCGGCGGCTCCAATCATGCCGTTCTCGCGTGCCGCCTCGACGAGCCCGGCACGCACTGCTTCATCGGCGTCAACAGTTCTGAGGGCAAGGTCCGCGATGCCCAGCGCGGCGGCATACAGCACACCCAGCGCGCCGGAGGCGACCAGCACGACAGGTGCATCGCCAGCGCCATAACGGCGTTTCGCCGAAGCGATCTCGCCGCCGAGCAGCAGCCCGGACAGGCACGCCGCCGCATCGTCGGCCTGCAGATCCTGCAGCAGGCCGGCGGCGCGGATGGCAAACAGCTTCGAGGTGACGTCACCGCCCTCGCCCAGGGCCCGTTCACACCATTGACGGAAGAAGGCATTGTCCGCGACCACCGCTGCCGGATGCTCGCCCAGCGAATGGCGCAGGATCGAATGCGCGGCCAGCACCGAAAACAGCTCGCCCGTCGGCCAGGTGCCGAAGCCGGCAACGGCGCCGTCCTCCACGACCACCCATTTCGAATGGGTGCCGGGCATGCAGACGAGGTGGCGGCCCTTTGCCGGCAAACCGGCGCCGGCGAGCTGGGTCTCCTCGCCGCGCATCACGTCGGGCGCATCGGCCGATCGCTGGGCAAGGCCCGGCACGATGCGAATGTCGCGGCTTTGGCCGGGAACACGGGCGGCGCCGGCGAGGATGGCGCCGAGAGGCGAGGGCACGGTGACAT
>NZ_RZOT01000188.1:0-10225 GCF_003999085.1 Mesorhizobium sp. M4A.F.Ca.ET.090.04.2.1 | reverse complement strand
CCCCTACTCAATCATGCCTTACCAATCACCGATCTCTCCTGGCCGCTCCTGGTACGAAGACACCGCGGGACCTAGACCCGAACACCCAGCCCTTGACGGCGACCGCCAATGCGATGTCGTCATCGTCGGCGGCGGCTTCACCGGCCTGTCGGCGGCGGCGCATCTGGCAAAGGCCGGCAGCAATGTCGTGCTCGCCGAGGCGCATCGGTTTGGCGACGGCGCTTCCGGGCGTAATGGCGGTCAGCTCGGCACCGGTCAGCGCGCCTGGGCCGAGGAGCTGGAGGCGGAATACGGCCTTTCCCGCGCCAAGGCGCTGTTCGACCTCGCCGAGGAGGCCAAGGCGCACCTGCTCGAATTCGCGGCCGTCAACAGGATCGAGATCGACTACATGCCGGGCCAGCTGTCGGTGGCGCACAAGCAGCGCTATGTCGACGACTACAAGGCGCATGCCGAGATCATGGCAAGCCGCTTCGGTTACCCGCACATTTCCTTCATGGACGAGAAGGAGGCGGCCGAGCGGCTGGGCTCGACGCGCTATTTCGGCGGCACGCGCGACACCGGCACTGGCCATATCCACCCGTTGAAGCTGGTGATCGGCACGGCGAAAGCAGCGGCCGAGGCCGGCGCGCAGCTGTTCGAGCGGACACCTGCGACCGGCATCGTCTCCAGCGGCGGCAAGGTGAGGGTCACGACGCCGAAAGGCACGATCACCGCCGACAAATGCCTAATTGGCGTCAATGCCTATGGCGGCACGCCCGAGCCGGTGAGCGCCGCGCACATCATGCCGATCGGCTCCTTCATCGGCGCGACAGTGCCGCTCGGATCGGAAACCACGGTGTTGCCGGGCGGCGAGTCGGTCGACGATTCCCGCTTCGTCGTGCGCTACTTCCGCAAGTCGAAAGACGGCCGGCTTTTGTTCGGCGGGCGCGAGGTCTATGCGGTCAACGATCCGAAGGACATCCACATCCATATCCGCCGGCAGATCGCGGAACTCTATCCGGAGTTGAAGGATGTCGAGATCACGCATGGCTGGGGCGGCTATGTCGGCATCACAGTGCCGCGCAAGCCATTCGTGCGCGAAGTGATGCCCAATGTCATCTCGGTCGGCGGCTATTCCGGCCACGGCGTCATGCTGTCGAACTTCTTCGGCAAGCTCTATGCCGAGACCGTGCTCGGCAACCGCGACCGGCTGAAGCTGATCGAGGATCTAAAGATCCCGCCCTTCCCCGGCGGCCGGCGTTTTCGTGCGCCCTTGCTGTTCCTGGCGCTCAGTTGGTTCGCCCTGCGCGACAGGATCTGACGCTGGGGAAGCACGGCCTGGAACGGAACTTCCGGCCTATCCGCCTGATTCCATTCGGCTGTTCGTGCCGCTGCGACATGTTGCAGAATCCTTAACAAGGGTGCAGAATTCGTTCCAAGGGCGCACTGATGCCACAATCACCGGCAAAAGATGCGGGTTCTGGGCTGTAAGACGGGGACTTTCGCGGGCCCGCCCGCTTGTGTTTTTGGGACCGATGCCGATCACCGCCGGACCTCCGGCACCGATCGAAAGAACGTCGGCCCACCTATTGGAGGTGGTTAGAGTGAACGAGCCCTTCAGTTTCGGCGCGCCGGAACGACGGCGCTTTGCAATGCAGTTTGGCTATGACATGCGGCCGTCGTTCTGGCAGGGCGTGCGGTCGAACTCGCATCTGGTGATTGCCGCCGTCGGCACCGCCGCGCTGCTTGGCGTGGCGGGGATTGCGCTGTGGCTGGCGCTGCCGGGCAGCGACCGGCAAGCGATCGCAAGCCCGGCGCAAAGCGTCCCGACAATCCCGGTCAGGACAACCAAGATCGCGCCCGCCAGCGCGAACGCGACGACGATGGCCACCGCGCCGCAGGCGGCGCGCAAGGCCGACGCGGTGTCGCCCGTGGTGGCCGCCAAGGAAGCCAAGATACCGGCGCTGGCGTCCAACGACCCGCGCTGGACCGCAACAGACACCAAGACCGCGTCCAGCGACCCCGCGCCTGCTCCATCCGATCAGACGGCAAGCCGACAGGCCGAAGAGACCGCCCAGTCATCCGACACGGCATTCGCCGAGCCGGCGGCTCAATCCGACGCAGCCGCATCGCTGTCCAAGGTGGCGGCGCCCGACGCGGCGCCGGCAAAGGACGATCCCGATGGCGCCAAGACCGCCGCCATTCCCGCGCCGGACCCGCAGACGCCGGAAGCGCAGGCATCCGCAGGCGACGATGGCAAGGCAAAGACCCAGCAGGTCAGTGCGGCCAGCACCGGACGTATTCTACGGGCCGTCACCATGCGGGCCGGCCCGAAACAGAAAGCGGCCGCGATGATCACCGTGCCCGCCAAGACCTCGGTGCAAGTCATAAGCTGCAAGAAGTGGTGCCAGATCGTCTATAATGGCAAGCGCGGCTGGATCTACAAGACCTACATCAAGACCGGCGCCTGAGAGCTTCATCGCCGCCGGTCAGCCACAGCAGCCGCCGAAGCCACTGCCATAGTCGGGCTCGCCTGCGTTTTCTGACATGGGCGCGATGTTCCTCGAACGGCACTTCGAACAGGCCGCATCCCTGGCATCCAGACCTTTTTCCGCAAACCGGGACCCAGCATTTGACGTCGTGGGTCCAGGCGAGCGCGATCCTCTCCAGGTGAAGGTTGGACGAGCTCTTTAGCAGGATCAATTCGCCCGGTACTGCCGTTCGCTTGATGTGGTCGGAGACTTGCTTGAGCGTTCGCAATTCGACGAACCGGCCGCCGTCGCGGTCGGCCTGGTCGGCGCCCGAGCGATGCGCATTGTCGCCGACATAGATAATCTGGCCAACGACCTCGCGCGCGGCGTTGTAGGCGTCACGGTACTTTCTGGTCGAACCCGCATAATCCGAAATCTGGCCGAGAACGATGCGTTTTCCAGCAACCTTGGCCTTGGCCACCATGTCGATGGCGAGGTTGATCGAATGCCAGGGAGCCTTGGCGGTGTCGACCAGGAAGTGCGGACCGCCATCGGTGACGAGCACCTGGCAGCGATTGATCAAGGGCTGGAACGTCGCCACGCGCGCCGCGACTTTTTCCGGCGGCACCCCAAGCTCCAGCGCGGTGGCGACAGCCGCCGCCGTCGGCAGCCATAGGTACTCGGCCGGAAACAGCGTCTGCAGGTCGAGCGCGCCGCCACGCCAGCGGATCCTGAGGCTCAGGGTTTCGGGATAAGCGGCCTGCGTGTCGGTGACACGATAGTCCGCATCTTCCGCCCGGCCGAAAGTGACGACGCGATGCCTGGTGCCCGAAGCCATGCCGAGCACATGCGGATCGTCGGCGTTGAGCACGGCAAGACCGCCGGGCGGCAGCGCGTCGACCAGGGCGCGCTTTTCCAGGGCGACGTTCTCCAGAGTCCTGAAACTGGCGAAATGTTCGAGGCGGACCATGGTGACGACCGCGACATGCGGCTGGAGCAGTTCCGCCATCGGCCTGATGGTGTCGACGCCATAGGCGCCTGCTTCGAACACGACATAGTCGACCTCGCCCGCTTTCCACATGCGCTTGTAGAGCGTGCTGGCCAGCGCATCGATGGCGTTGGCGAGAACCTGCGTGTAGACCGGGCGATGGCTGGCCAATATATGCCCGAGCAACGCCGCCGCGGTCGACTTGCCGGAACTGCCGGTGACGCCGATGAAGGTCGCCGCGCTTTTCGAACGGGCGCGCCATGCCCTGTAGATCTTGTGGCGGTGCCACAGGCTCTTGCGAATTTTGCGCAATCGGGCTTTCATCGCATGGCCACCCTGCCCCCTCGACAAGCCTTATGCCGTTCCCGGGCGGCTCGTCAAATCCTGGCCGCGCCTACCGCAGGCGTTCAGATGCAGCGGCCGCCATCGACCTCCAGCGCCACGCCGGTGATGAAGGCGGCCTCGTCGGAGGCGAGCCAAAGTGCGGCATTGGCGATGTCAAGCGGCGTCGACAGGCGGCCGAGCGGGATTGAGGCGCGGAACCTCTCGCGGATCTCCGGCGTGTCGGCGCCCATGAATTTCTCCAGCATGCCGGTCTCGCCGGCGACCGGGCAGAGGCAGTTGACGCGGATGTTTTTCGGCGCCAGTTCGACCGCCATCGACTTGGTGGCGGTGATCGCCCAGCCTTTCGAGGCATTGTACCAGGTGAGGCCGGGCCTTGGCCTCAGCCCGGCGGTAGAGGCGGTGGTCAGGATGACGCCGCCGCCCTGGCGCTCCATGATCGGCACCACCGCGCGCGCCGCGTGGTAGATTGCCTTCATGTTGACGGCGGTGATCAGATCGAAGGTCGCTTCGTCGACGTCAAGCAAGTCGCCATTGCGGTGCGTATAGCCGGCATTGTTGACCATGATGTCGATGCGGCCGAAGGCGCTTTTGGCGGCGTAGATCATCTCATCGAATTCGGAGCGCTGCGAGACGTCGGTCTGCGTCCAGATCGCGTTGTCGCCGATCTCGCCGGCCACGCGTTCGGCGCCCCGGGCGTTGAGGTCGGCGACGACGACCCTGGCGCCCTCCTCGGCAAAGCGCCTGGCCATGCCCTCGCCGAAGCCGGACGCGGCGCCGGTGATGATGGCGACCTTGTTTTCCAGACGCATGGTTTTCCCGCCCATTGAGGTCTTCCCGGATTTTCGGAGGCCGCCGCTCGGCTGCCCTGCGAGGACTCCCGCAGCGGCATGCCGCGACGGATTTCTTCCTTAGCTTTCGTCACATTCGCGTTCTATGTTGCAGCCGCGAACGCTGCCGGAAGCCTCGCTTGCCGACAAGCCCCCGGGTAGCGTCAGTGTCAAGGCCACACATGAGACCCAATCGACATCCAGCGATTTGTCCTTACCTGTGACACCATGGCACTGGTAAATTTAAATCGATTAGAATATATCAGCCCCGCACCTGAGCGCGGCGTCTAAAGCGGACAGACCATGACCAGCCAGATCATCCCCGTCGATCCTTTCGACTTCATCATTTTCGGCGGCACCGGCGACCTGTCGGAACGCAAGCTTCTGCCCTCGCTCTATCATCGCCAGCGCGACCATCAGTTTTCCGAACCGACCAGGATCATCGGCACGTCGCGCTCCAAGATGACCGACGCCGAGTTCCAGGCCTTCGCCAAGCAGGCGATCTCGGACCATGTGAAGCCCGCCGACATCGATCCGAAGGAGCTGGAGACGTTCCTCGCCCGGCTCTCCTATGTCCCGGCCGACGCCACCACCGGCGCCGGCTTCGACAAGCTGAAGAAGGCGATCGGCGACAGCGACCGTATCCGCGCCTTCTACCTGGCCGTGGCGCCGGCACTGTTCGGCGACATCTCGCACAAGCTCAAGGAACACAATCTGATCACGCCGAACTCGCGTATCGTGCTGGAGAAGCCGATCGGCCGCGACCTCGCCTCGGCGCGCACGCTCAACGACCTGGTGGGCGACGACTTCCACGAAAGCCAGATCTTCCGTATCGACCACTATCTCGGCAAGGAGACGGTGCAGAACCTGATGGCGTTGCGCTTCGCCAACGCGCTCTACGAGCCGCTGTGGAACTCGGCCAATGTCGACCATGTGCAGATCACGGTCGCGGAAACCGTCGGCCTCGAGGATCGCGTCACTTACTACGACAAGGCCGGCGCGCTGCGCGACATGGTGCAGAACCACATGCTGCAGCTTCTGTGCCTCGTCGCCATGGAGGCGCCGTCGTCGATGGACGCGGATGCCGTGCGCGACGAAAAGCTGAAGGTGCTGCGGGCGCTGAAGCGCATCAACGGCAACGAGGCGCCGAAGCACACGGTGCGCGGCCAGTATCGCGCCGGAGCTTCCGCCGGCGGGCCGGTGAAGGGGTATGTCGAGGAGCTCGGCAAGGACAGCAATACCGAGACCTTCGGCGCCATCAAGGCCGAGATCGCCAACTGGCGCTGGGCCGGCGTCCCGTTCTACCTCAGGACCGGCAAAAGGCTGGCGACCCGCGTCTCGGAAATCGTCATCGAGTTCAAGCCGATCCCGCACTCGATCTTCGGCGACAGCGCCGGGCCGATCTTCGCCAACCAGTTGGTGATCCGGCTGCAGCCGGACGAGGGCGTCAAGCAGTTCATCATGATCAAGGATCCGGGCCCGGGCGGCATGCGGCTGCGCCAGATCCCGCTCGACATGAGTTTCGCGCAATCCTTCGACGGACGCGCGCCCGACGCCTATGAGCGGCTGATCATGGATGTGGTGCGCGGCAACCAGACGCTGTTCATGCGCCGCGACGAAGTCGAGGCGGCGTGGAAATGGATCGACCCGATCCAGAACGCCTGGGAAAACGCCAGACAAGAGGCGCAGGGCTATACGGCCGGCACGTGGGGGCCATCGGCCTCGATCGCGCTGATCGAACGCGATGGGCGGACATGGCACGAGAGCAATTGAGCGGCGCCTATCACTGGAACAGCTTCGCCGATCGCCAGGAACTGGCGGCGGCGCTCGCCGGCCATGTCGCGGCACGGCTGACCAAGGCGGTCACCGAGCGCGGCACGGCCCTGCTTGCCGTCTCGGGCGGCACGACGCCGGCGAAGTTCTTCGCCGCGCTGTCGCGGATCCCTATTGCCTGGGACAAGGTCACGGTGACGCTGGTCGACGAGCGTTTCGTACCGGCCTCCTCGCCGCGCTCGAATGCCAGGCTGGTGGCCGCCAACCTGTTGCAGAACGCCGCGACTGCGGCGCGCTTCGTGCCGCTCTACCATGAAGCGGCAAGCATCGAGGATGCGGCGCTGTCCGACAATGAGGCGCTCAGGTCGCTGCCCTGGCCGCTCGACGCGGTCGTGCTCGGCATGGGCGGCGACGGCCATACCGCCTCGTTCTTTCCCGACGCCGACGATCTTGCGCGATTGCTTGATCCGTCCTCGCAACGGATCGTGCTGCCGGTGCATGCGGCAAGCGCCGGCGAGCCGCGGCTGACGCTGTCGATGGCAAGGATCATCGGCGCCGGCTTCATCGCGCTGCATATCGAGGGCGCGGAAAAGCGCAGCGCCTTCGATAGCGCCATGGGATCAGGCGCGAGAAAGCCCATTCGCGCCGTGATCGAGGCGGCGCCCAGAGCCGTCGAGGTTTTCTGGGCGCCCTGATTTTGACCATACCGAGGGTCCCGGCTGCCGGAAAGTTCAGGGACCCCGCCTGAAAGGACCGTTGCCATGACCGCCAGACGCGACATCGAAGCCATCACCGAGCGCATCCGCCAGCGTTCGAAAGCCGGCCGCGAGGCCTATCTCGGCCGCATCGCCGAGGCCTCGGGCCGCAGCGCCAACCGTGCGGTGCTGTCCTGTGGCAACCTCGCGCACGGTTTTGCCGTGTGCAGCCCGTCCGAGAAGGTCGCGCTCGGCGGCGACCGGGTGCCCAATCTCGGCATCATCACCTCCTACAACGACATGCTGTCGGCGCATCAGCCATTCGAGACCTATCCGGCGCTGATCAAGGAAGCGGCGCGCGAGGCCGGCGGCATCGCGCAGGTGGCCGGCGGCGTGCCGGCGATGTGCGACGGCGTCACGCAAGGCCAGCCCGGCATGGAACTGTCGCTGTTTTCGCGCGACGTGATCGCCATGGCGGCGGCGATCGGGCTGTCGCACAACATGTTCGACGCCGCCGTCTTCCTCGGCGTCTGTGACAAGATCGTGCCGGGGCTGGTGATCGCCGCACTCACCTTCGGCCATTTGCCGGCGGTGTTCGTGCCAGCCGGGCCGATGACATCGGGCCTGCCGAACGACGAGAAGGCCAAGGTCCGCCAGCTCTATGCCGAAGGGAAGGCAGGGCGGGCCGAACTGCTCGAGGCCGAATCCAAGTCCTATCACGGGCCGGGCACCTGCACCTTCTACGGCACCGCCAACTCCAACCAGATGCTGATGGAGATCATGGGCCTGCACACGCCAGGCGCCTCCTTCGTCAATCCCGGCACGCCGCTGCGCGACGCGCTGACCAGGGAAGCGGCGCGGCGCGCGCTGTCGATCACCGCGCTCGGCAATGACTATACGCCGGTCGGCCGCATGATTGACGAGCGCTCGATCGTCAACGGCGTCGTCGGCCTGCATGCGACCGGCGGCTCGACCAACCACACGATCCACCTGATCGCCATGGCCGCCGCCGCCGGCATCGCGCTGACCTGGCAGGACATCTCGGACCTGTCGGAAGCGGTGCCGCTGCTAGCCCGCGTCTATCCGAACGGGCTTGCCGACGTGAACCATTTCCACGCCGCGGGCGGGCTCGGCTTCCTGATCCGCGAACTGCTCGACGAAGGCATTCTGCACGAGGATGTGCAGACGGTGTGGGGCGAAGGCCTACGTCCCTACGCGGTCGAGGCCAGGCTCGGCGCCGATGGCGGCGTGGTGCGCGAGGCCTCGCCGTTGGAAAGCGGCGACGAAAAGGTGCTGGCACCTTTCAAGAAGGCGTTTCAGCCGACCGGCGGCCTGAAGGTGCTTGGCGGCAATCTCGGCCACGCGGTCATCAAGACGTCCGCCGTGAAGCCGGAAAGGCGCGTCATCGAGGCGCCTGCAAAAGTGTTCGACAGCCAGCAAGGGCTGAACGACGCCTTCAAGGCCGGCACGCTCACGGGCGACTTCATCGCCGTCATCCGCTTCCAGGGGCCGAAAGCCAACGGCATGCCGGAGCTGCACAAGCTGACCACCGTGCTCGGCATCCTGCAGGATCGCGGCCAGCGCGTCGCGCTGGTGACCGACGGGCGCATGTCGGGCGCTTCCGGCAAGGTGCCGGCGGCGATTCATGTGACGCCGGAAGCGGTCGAGGACGGCCCGATCGCCAGGATCCATGACGGTGACATAATCCGGCTCGACGCCGATGCCGGCACGCTGGAAGTGCTGGTGCCCGGCGCGGAATTCGCGCTGCGGCGCACGGCGGATGCCGACCTCATCGGCAACGAGTTCGGCTTCGGCCGCGAGTTGTTCGCCGGGTTCCGGCAGCTCGTCGGCCGCGCCGACCACGGCGCCGCCGCGTTCGGCAACGCTTGAGTCGACAATTCCATCCAAGAAAAAGGGGCGGCTCAGCGGCCGCCCCTTTTTCTCCAGGAGACGGAAGCGCTGCCTATTGAACGGTGATCTCGGCGCGTTCGCCGGCCTTCACCGTCACCGGCGTCTCCTTGTCCTGGCCCTGATCGGACGCGTGGCGCACGACGACATAGTCGCCTGCCGGAATGGTCTGCTGCCAGCTGTCGCCATAGCTCAGGCCGAGCGACTTGCGCTTGCCCTCGATGTCCTTCTTCGACGACAACACCTCGATCGAGTAGGCGCCGGGCGCCGACATGGCGAGCACGCCGGCGTCCAGCGTCACCTTGATGTCCTGATTGTCGCCGGCCTTGATGCTGAAGGGCTGCTCGACCACGGCGATATCGAACGTGGTGATCGCGACATAGTCGTCCGGCGGCAGCCAGAACTTGCTGTCCGGCCCGTAAGAGTGCTCGACGCTTTCGCGCGTGCCGTCGATCTTCTTCTTGGCCTTGACGATCTCGAAGCCGATGCCCGAATTGTCGGCCTTGTCGCCGCCCGCCGTATAATAGGCGTTGAGCACGGCATGACCGACGCCGACGACGACATCCTTTTCGACGGTCTGCCCGGCGGCCAGTTGGACGGTCTCGGTCACCGTGCCGGCGCCGATCTGCACCGTCACCTTCTGCTCGCCCGCGGGCACGGTGGCCCTGGCGTCGCCATAATGGGTGGTGCTGCCGCCCGGATAGGCGAAATCGACGCGGGCCTCGCCGCTGATCTCGGCGCCCTGGCTGGCGTGCGGATGGATGACCAGCGTGCCGGCATTCAGCGTGAACAGCGGCTTGTAGACCTGGCCGGCCTCGACCTTGAGCTTCTGCTCGACCTTGGCCTCGTCGGCGCGACCGACGACGATGTAGTCGCCCGGCTCGAGATGGGTCTTGAGCTCGCCGTACTCGGTCATTACCTGATCGCCGCGCGTGCCGTCGGCGTTGGCCTTGTAGATCTCCCAGGCATTGCTGTTGTCGCTGATGTCCGGACCGCCTTCGGCCAGGATGACGCTCGGCATGAAGTTGAATTCCGGCTTGGCCGGTTCCGGAGCCGGCGCTGGGGCCGGAGCAGGTTCGGGGGCGGGTGCCGGGGCCGGCGCCGCCACGGTCTCGACCAGCGCTTCCTGCAGCGCCTTTTCGTCCGAGGCCTGGATGTACTTGCCGCTGGTGTTCTCGGCGAGGCAGGCGATCTGCTTGCCTTCGTCGGCGGTCAGGCCGAAGCCGACGACGTCAGCGG
>NZ_RZOT01000187.1:0-10256 GCF_003999085.1 Mesorhizobium sp. M4A.F.Ca.ET.090.04.2.1 | reverse complement strand
CAACTGGGCGTAGCGCATTTTTCATCGATCGCGCTGCCGCCCAAGGACTTCGCGTTGATAGCTGCTCGGGCGGGTTTTGCCTCGATAGGGCTTCGCCTGCACCCCGCCTTTCCCGGAGCCCCCTTTTACGAGTTGCCGGTGGGCAGCCACAGTGCCCAGGAGTTCAAGACAGTTGCCGATGGCGAAGGCATCAAGGTGTTCGATATCGAGTTCTTCGTGATCGACGAGAGCTTCCTTGCGGCCTCCCACGAGGCGACCGTGGCAGCCGCTGCGAACATAGGGGCGCGCCGGCTGAGTGTTTGCGGCGATGATCGAGACGGCGGCCGTCTTGCCACAAACCTGTCTGAGTTTTGCGCCCTCGCGGCGCGATATGCCATGTCAGTCGACATCGAAAACATGGGCTGGCGGACGGTAAGGACCTTTCGCGACAGCCTAGCGATCTTGAATGCCTGTGGAGCAGAGAACGCCGGTGCCCTTGTTGACGGGATTCACTTCTTCCGAAACGGCGCCTCGATCGACGAGCTTCGCGCAAATTCAGGGAAGGTAAAGCACATCCAGCTTTGCGACGTCCGCGGGCCTGCGCCCAAAACATCGGACGCAATGATCGCCGAGGCGAGAAGCGGCAGGCTCGCTCCTGGAGAAGGCGAACTGCCATTGAAGGACCTCTGTGCGGCAACTGAACACGGCGCTGCTATCTCGGTCGAAGTGCCACTCGTCGGGCCGGTGGACCCGAAAGCACATTTAAAACATCTGCATGCCGGCGCACTGGGAATTTTGAAACCAGATCACTGATCTGGCGCCGACGCGGCCTAGGCCGGTCAGGAGGAGGAAGTCTTACATGTATACGTTTGATTTCGGTGCGGTCCTCGACCGCGCCCCGGAATTGCTATGGGGTTCGCTTGGAACGGTTGGCCTTGCGTTAGCTGGGATGCTCCTCGCACTCGTCATCGGGCTCCTGGGCGTCGTTGCAAGGAGTTCCAAGAGCGGGATCACGCGGGCTGCCGTGATCATGTTCGTCGAGGTTGTGCGCAATACGCCGATGGTGGCCATGATAATTCTCCTTGATCCTATCTGTCTCGAGCTCGCACCATTGCGACTCGATGGTGGTCGAAAGGTCGAAGGCGATCGCTGGCGCACCGGAGGGCCGAAGCGCAGCGGAGGACGGCGCTGGAGCGACTTTGTTGCTCGCGAGGAATGACGGCGCAGCCGGCAGGGGAAGAAAGTCGTGACGCACCGTTGCGCAACAAGCGATTGAGGCGAAGCCGTTCTTCGGACCAGAAACACCAATCGAGAGACCGCATCGGTGTTGGCCAAGACACCTAGGTCCCAGGAGAAAAGGTGACCTGCGCCGATCTGACCCCGGCAACAGAGGCTGCACGCAAACGGTAGTCGCTTCGCAACTGATCCGCGCGTCTGCATTGACTAATGTGCGCATAGCGTGGTGGCTCCGGTACCCGGCTCTTCGGCGTTGCACATAGAGGTCTCCCGAGTTCGCAGGCTACGACGATGCCTGCGGTGCAAAATTCGATCGCTGTTTCCGCATCCACGTGCCGGCTTGTCGGCAAGGGATGAGGGCGTCGGTCATCGTTGTCGTGTCTCTACGCCCAAGAAAGCTCCGGCAGGCTTTGGCCCTGCACTGTCCTAACCACCGGCGACGCGTCCGGCACGCTCCTGCAGTCCTGTGCGCTCCCCACTTAGGAACCGACATTCGATGCCGCCGTTCTCCTGAGCGATCTGGAGGTGCGAATGTTCAATCCGTGGTTCGATCTTTATTTGTCGGCGCTGGAAGCTCACCAGGTAATTTGGCTTCGAACGCTGCGGATTGCCCGGGGAGGCAGATTGGCAGAGAGGGAAGCGAAGCAAATGATCACTGAGAAAGTGGAGGCGGCCACGCTCGCCGGTACGCTCTTCGCTACCGGATCGGTGGGCAAGGTCGCAGCCGTCTATCGGAGGAAAATTAGAGCCAACAAAAAACGGCTCTCCATCTAATTTCTAGATGACCTAGTGGGACTCCTGCGAAACCGGAAACGACTGAGACACGCTGATGGTAGCAGAATAGACCAGCCGCCCGGCTTCCTCATAGACGGAGACGGTCATGGATTCATCCAAATCGCTTGAGGCCAGTTCGTCGACTGCTATGTCTTGAAGAGCCTTTAGCGCCTCTCGTCGCATTTCGCTCAGGCCATCGAGATCGACCCAGGCATCGCCTAGAGAGTGCCCATTTCTCACAACCTCGAAGAGGTATTTCGACATTCGGCCACTGTGAGACAAAGCAAATGTGGCGGCATTCAAATTTGAGGGCCGGCTATGAGCACGGCGTCCAGCCCTCCGCCTAGCCGGCGGTCAATGCTTTGTGGGGCCTGACGCCGTGGGCGAGAATGCTGATTTCGGCTTCGGTCAAGGTGATCTGATAGCGCTGTGTGGAATTCTTCGAGTAGATGTCGTCAGCAATAATCGAGACGGTCACATCGCCATTTTCGTCGATCTGCACATCCTCGATCTGCAGCGGCGCTGAGTATATGCACTTCGGTGATCCTGGCCTTCGCGCAGGCTGAGCAGACAGTCGCAATGTGAAAAATCCCTTGCTGTAACAGCAATGCGTCTGACGCAAAATTGATGCCAGCAATTCGGTCCCGAGATGAGACACTGAAACGTTGGGCTACTCCCACGTTCGTCCTTATGGATACGTGCCTGCTATTTCGGCGAGAGCGTATTGTTTCGCCAGCCGGCGCCGTGTTCGCCCCCGACACCCAGCGTCGGTTAGGCCCGGCGTTTGCTGGCCTACCCACGCTAGCCTGCCGGGCCGCTCCCGTTTCATGGACTCCAGCCTTTGCGCTTGTCCGGTGAGGACGCGTGGTTGGTGAATTGCAGGTTCTGGTCATCTCGGCCGGCGCGGCGGCACTCGTGGCAAAAGATCACCTTTGCCAGATCCCAATGAAGGCACGGTTGGTCAGGGCCGAGACGCTCCACAAGCGCGGCGACATCGAGCACGACATGGCGCCTGCAGGTGAGGAAGTCGACCGACATGCCTGTCCCGGCCTCCAGCTTCTTGCCTAGCGTATCTTCAACAAAGGGGAATTTCATTGTCATGGCGATCTTCAAGAATGAGGTCGCCGCACCTAATAGGATTATATTCCTGATCGCCGATCGCTTGCCAAGGGCTTACGCGATCACGCCATGTCCAAAAGAGGTATCTTAGTCGAGATATGCGGCGGTCCTAATGGGCCGCCAGGCCGGCCTTCCAGGCATTGCTCCCCAACGAACGGGCGCCGGCCACCTTTAGCCCGTCGTTAGGTGTGGGGGCACACCAGCGACGGGCTATCGGGCGCCTATTCAGCCTTCGTTCACAATATTAGCGCAAGCTAACGTAAGGTCATCCTGGTACAGCGTACATGCAAGCCCTAGCACCGACCCCCTCAACGCTGGGGCTTCCTTTTCAATGCTGGGTCTTGCCGCTTGATTGATCCGCCTGCGCTATAAACTTGTTAAAGGCGCGCGCCTCATCGACGGTCTCAAACTGCCGAGACATTGTCGTGCCGTCCGGCTTTAGAACCACTGCGAGGAATGGAAGCCCGAACACGGGCGGGTGATAGACGGCATAGATCGTGCTGCGCTTCATCGCGGCGTTTTACAGGGATTTCTGGCCCGGAACTAGATGCGCGTCGGTGTTCGGGTCGGCGGTCTTGGAGTCTTCAACTCTCCTGAAAGGGGTGGGGTGCCAAGTTAATCGGCGCCGGGGCTTTTGCGTACAATCCATTCGACCACGTTGGGGTCGACGTAGTCATCGCCTGTCACAATCCGAACGAGCTTCGTTGCGCGCGGTCGCCACTGGTCCTCAGGAACCTTATCCTCATCCACCCAGCGGTTGAACGCTTCGCGCATTACGTCGAATTCGAAGTATGAGGCGTTGTTGTTGGTCGGCTGCTTCGGGATGGGTTCACAACGGCTTACCGTCCGAAATGTTCCAGCAGGAAATTTGGCCCGTCATTCCTAGGGCCCACTTGGTTTGTCAGGAACGGCTAAGCTACGAACGGCTGCCAGTGTAGCTCGAATGGGCTTCGGCGTGATCTCGGGCAGACTGCCTCAGCTAGTGGTTTGTCCGGTCTTCACGCAGGACGTTGTAGAGAAGCAGGGCCGCCAACAAAGACGCCTAGGCGCCCAACACGTCACCGCCGGTCAGCGCTGAGCAATATACGAAAGCGAATGCCAACTCGGCCATGGTTTCCACCGGCGGGTGTTGTACAGGATTCCGGGGGAGAACCTTTAGAGAGCGCTAAAGTTCCTGGTTGGGATTGGCAGCCGGATATGACATTTGCGCCGGCACGTAGCCCGGCCTGCTTCTACTATGGACACAGGATAGCAGGCCGGGCCACACTCCACCAACGGACCCGGAGTTTCAGAATATTGAAACTCAGGTAACGGTCCCACAACCTATCCTTTCGGTGAGTGCGATTAAGCTCGCTCCAGTGGTGATGGCCGAAGCGGTCTCCGCCCTACCGCTCGGGAGTGCGTGGCGGCACCTGATCGAGGAGTGTGATCTCCTCGGTCTCTATGCTCGGGTTTGCAGCCGGCAATTCGCCCTCTGGCGTCAGCTTGTCGACCGCTTCAGGCAAATCTTTGGTGATCCTGGCAATCAGCTCATCGCGTGACAGACCAGTCTGCATCGAAAGAGAAGTGAGGGTGTCCTCGTCGATTGCGTTCTCCACGTCCTTTGGTTCGATCGGCTGATTGGGTCCACTGCTAACCCACGAATCTACCTTCGACCCCGCTCCAGCATTTCTGAAGCGGTCGAGGATGTCCCCAAGCGCCGTCCCGGACACGCCCTTGGATAACTGATCCAAGAGCCCTCCCTGCGGGTTGTTTGGATCGCGATTTCCTCGGATCAAGTCTCCGATCTTCTCGCGATTTTGATAGGCTAGAATGCCAAGCACTGCGACAGCCAGTCTTCCCAGATTTGCCATGGTTTCCTCCCTTGGATCACAGGAGAAGGTTTCGTGATCGCAAAGGTTCCGCCCGTCCATGTGATGCTGCTGCGCTAGCCCGTCTCTTCCGTGAAATCCGGCGGCGAGGCATGCCGCAAGTCGTCCTCGCCGCGCAGATGCTTGATGCGGCCGATCAGCCCCGGCTTCACCCATTGCGTCGCCGGCCGCTTCATACCCTTCTGCGGGCCTCCTTGAGCCTCCTGGACGCGCTGCCCCACGATGCGCGAGTTTGAGAAAGGCCCACCGAATTCCGGGTCCGGGCAATCTCAGACGCATGCGACAAGCACTGGAGGCAGCCGGTGTGGCAAAAAAGGCCCGCCGGCCGAGGCCAACGGGAGGTCTACTGGAATAGCCAGAGCGTGGTCTGGCACGCTGCAAACGGCCCACCCGCGTTGTGTTTCAACTTGCTAAATTGACTTAGGACCCTGCCAACGGGTGCTCCAGCGGGGGCGGCCACCCGGGCGGGTTTTGCCGGCAGGCGGGTTTTTCTCATCGGCTGACGGTTCGTCTCAGCGGAGATGAGCTTGTCTTGACAGCAGGCACCCTCATTTCTCGTGCCCTCTCCAGGTCCAACTGACTGGCATACTCAGCCTCGAAGGCCTCCGAGTGCCTTCGATACTCGCTCCGCAGATGGAAGTATGGCAGCGCAAATCCGAAAAGGATGATGACGCCGATTGCCCCCGTCATGTGGTCGATAACAGCAAGCCGGTGGAAGAGCGCCATCGCGCCTGCGGTCACAACCGCCCCGTTCATTCCTGCACGGAAAGGGTCAAATTTGGGCGGCGGCGCAAGCGAATCGGCCCGTCGCTTCGCCTAGGTAAACGGCTGCCACGAGCTTGCGACCAAGTCTCGATTGCTAAGCGCAAGTGGCAATGGGGAGGGCCGTTTGGATCCGATAACGAAAAAGGCCCGCTCCGATGCAACATCGAATCTGATTCAATATCGCATGGCCGTTTCAGTTCCGTTAGCAAACCCTGAAATGCTCCGGAACCTTCCGTTCAGTCCGCTATTGGTCAACAGGAGGTCCGTGAAGTGCGAAAACTGACAGCAGAGCAGTCGCGAGCAGCAAGAACGCTATTGAAGTGGTCGCGCGTGCGGCTTGGCGCCAAGTGCAATCTTAGCGAAACGACGATCAGCGATTTTGAGAACGGGCTAAGGAAACCGCATCCCCGCAAAGTTGCCGCTATGCTGCTGGCTTTCGAAGGGTCGGGAATTGTCTTTTCCGCCGAAGGGAGCCCATCACTATCGCGCTCTGAGGGTCAGACTGGTGGTCGCCACACCGGCAACAGATCGTGGCGCCGTCGGCAGACACAGGGCGCGGGAAGAAACTCCTCGACGTAAGGAGATTCTGGCGGAAGGAGTCCCCAAATGGCAAAGGACAAAAGCAGAGCCGACTTCCGCGCCGCAGGCCAAATCTCGCTTGACGACGACTATGAGGTGAATTTATTCGCCCTGCAGAACAACATCACACCGGCTCAAGTTCGAGAACTCATCCGCAAGCACGGCAATGATCGCGCGACCCTGACCAAGGCTGCCAAGGCATTGCCAGGACGATGACGAGAAATTCCCAGACGTGAGACCACCAATGAGGCGAGCCGCCTTGCCCTGATCACCGGGCCGACCACCAGACCTTGTCTACATCGGCCCCGGATCATGCCTAGCTTGACGCGACAAGCGCCTCAAACCCTGCCGTAGGCGAGCATCCGACAGTGTATGTCGACGTGGCGCGATACCTGCAGGAAACGCAAAGCCCGCCGTCTCGGGGAGAGAACGACGGGCTTTTGCTTGGGGAGCGGCGGGGGGACTGGCCGCTCGCGATAGAAATCCGCCAGACCTGAAACTGTCCCCTGATGACTGAGACGCTATCCACCGCCGACAGACCTGCTGATTTTTCTTCGCGCCAGCCCTGCAGTGTGAGATAATTCCGACCAGGGTTTTAGGGCGGCAACGATGTCATTGTCGCGCAACAGTGGTGTGTACGAACCCGCTGATCTGGACTTGCTCCCAGCGGGTCTTTGACCGACTGTGCAAAGAACGCCGGCTAGCCCTCAAGGACAGGGACCAGAGGGAATATCTTGCCTCTCAAATCTTCGAAGTTTTCGACAACGGATCTACCGACGAGACCGAGTTGTGGCGATCGCTTTCAAAACTTCGTACCTCCAAGGAGGCACGAGAGAGCCCGTCGCCTGGAGGACATGGCGACGGGCTCTCTGGCCACCCAGAAGCGGGAGATGACCGCTCCAGATAGAACCGCGACCGGGAAGGTCTGTTCCATGTCCGGACACAAATATTAGCATCCGCTTGACGAGGCAGCCGACGGCCCCAGACTCCATAATGTGGAACGGATCCAGCGCCAATCAGAGCACACGGTGAACGGATACTGCCTCACCATCAGGCTCAGGATCCCCGATGACGCTCGTCCGGATACGCCCATTTTTTGCGATGATTGCGGAAAGTACCTTGGCACCTGGGATGAGATCCAAACCGACTTTGAGAAGCAGGGCGGCCAGGACGGGGTGTTTCGACTCGACAAAGGCCGCATCCAGCGGATCCGCTAGTGCCGGCCGGCAACCCTCTAGTGTCGACCTTTCAGGAAGCAGCGAATTCCAATCAGTTCCAATTAACTCGACCAGTCGCTTCGCCTCTTCCTGCCCGATGCCAGTCTCCCTCATCAGTCGCTCCGCCAACAGCTTTAGATGGGCGATGCGCTCATCTTCATTGTGGATTGCCGAGCACATAACGGTTCCTCCAATGACAGGAACCGCTGAAGTTGGCTTTTGTTTCGAGTGGGTCGCGACTCTGGGCTCATCCGATTTGCGGATAGAGGAACCCGACACCCACCGTTTTTTGCCAAATAGCAGAAGATGGAAGGGCCGATAACGTCGCCAGCCGGTAGCCTTGCCGGCTAGGCCCGGCGGTCAACAAGCGCTTATCCCCGACCATCGGGTTGCTGTTTGCCAAGCCCGGCTCGCTGGTCGAGGTGACACAGGACTTGCGAGCCGGGCTAGCCGCCGACATCTTCCAATCCGGGGAGGAGTGGTTTCAACAGTCGGCGAGGAGCAAAACGTATCCGATCAGGCCTCATCATGCGATGTGGACTGAGGTCCGAATGAGCCTCCTGCAATGGTCTATTTTAGCAACTGCTTGACTATGCCGCCCTGCGCCCCAGAGTCTCCTTCATGGCGAAGGGCAGCATCAAAGTCGGCGACGAGGTCGCGATCACCGCGACCGTGCGCAAGCGCGTGACTGAGGATCGGGTCGCCGTGTTGATCCCTTCCTACCACCAGCCGCATTCCATCGTTGACCGGTCGCCAAACGTGAGCAGCGGGCAGAAGGTCGAGTTGGTGGGCGACGTCACGCATGTCTACGAGGACAGAGTGACGGTGAACCTTGGCGTTCCAGTAACGGTCAGGCTCAACACGGTGCGGCTTGTCACCAGCTACGTGGCGCCGAAACGGAAGACGCCGCTGGTCGATAAGGCGACGTAACAAAAAGCCCGCCGGCCGAAGCCAGCGGGCAAGAGGTGGTCACGACCCTAGAGCCCGCGAGGGTCGAGCCGCAAATATGCTCGCACGGCAGGCAGGTATTCCGCGCTAACAAATGTTAGGCGATAGCCCCGCGCCTTCGCCGGGCACCCTCAAAGCGGCGCGAACGACGCCACGCAAAGATACAGGCTGACGATACTGCCGGCACGGGTGTTCGAGAGGCAGCCGCGCCACGCGGGCCGTCGGCAAAGTCGCGACGATTCATGAGGCGTGGGGGTCTATCTCACCGACGATCTCGGAGGGGTCGCCGTCGTATTCGTCTGCCGGTGAGACAGCGAGCGTGCCGTCGCCAGCGCGAAAGATGACGATGCTGACCATGAGGCTGGTGGCGAGGCTGAAGGCGAAGGCGTTGGCTTCCATGAGGGACATCTTTCCGGCTCCTGCTTTGGAAGCGGGGAGCGATCCCCGCGCGACAGGCGCCCGATGTGTCCGGCCGAGGGCCGCAATCACCGTGAAGGCAAGCCGGAACGGCGGCACGCTTGGCGTAGTCCGACCCTTTATGGGTTGATGGCATCAGGCCTTCGGACCGGATCAAGGAATTGCGTCGACAAACGCGGGGATCGGTTCCCTGTTCTCCATTCCAGGACGAGAAGGGATGAGAACCTCATGGTTCGCCGCCTTGCTTTCATCGACGCCACATCGGCAGAAACGGTCGTCGGATCAATGCGCCGGCAGCGACGGAAATCGGGGCGAATGACTTGCGGCGAGTGAAAAGGTGGCCTCTTCACGTGGCGCCGAATTTCATCACCGGAATGCCGAGCCTGCGGGCCTTGTCGGCAAGGTTGTCCTGAACGCCGGAGCCGGGGAAATGAATGACGCCAATCGGCAGAATGTCGAGCATGGCGTCGTTGCGCTTGAAGGGCGCGGCCTTGGCATGCCTGATCCAGTCCGGCTTGAAGGCGATCTGTGGCACCTTGCGACTGTGAGCCCATTTGGCCGCGATCAACTCGGCACCTTTTGGTGATCCGCCATGCAGCAGGACCATATCCGGATGCTTGCCATGGACCTGGTCGAGCTTGGCCCAGATCAGCCGATGGTCGTTGAAATCGAGCCCGCCGGTGAAAGCGACTTTCGGTCCGGGTGGCAACAGCACCTGGCTGTCCGCATGCTTTCTCGCGGCAACGAAGTCCCTGCTGTCGATCATTGCCGCGGTCAGGTGGCGATGGTTGACGACAGAACCGGAACGCGGGCGCCAGATCGAATGGGTGTTACGCTCGTAGTGCTCGGCGGCCTGGTCGCGCATCAATTCGAAAGCGCTGCGGCGTTCGAGCAGGGTCTGACCTTGGGCGATGAGGCGCTCGAGCTCGACCGACTTGACCTCGGATCCGTCCTGTTCGCGCTGCAGCCGCAGCTGGCTAAGCTCGTTTTCATCGAGCTCCCCCTCGATCCGCCTGGTCGCGCGATGGAACAGGTTAACCGTTCCCCACAGGAGTTCCTCGAGATCGGGTTCAAGGCGTGTGTCGGCCATTGCCACCACGAGAGCGTCGAAGATATCGGCGATGCTGGCTGCGACCACCTTGCCTTCGGGAAGCGGGCGCGGGTCGGGTTCGTCGTCAAAGGGACGGAAACCGTAAAGCTGAAGCTCCTGAAGGACATGATCGGTTGGTGATGATGCGGATTGCGGCTCGAAGCCGGTGTCGTGCTCGGTGTTCATGGCGGCTTGCCTTCGCGGGATCGGCCGCGCCCATCGCGGCCTTCATGGCGACGAAGGCGATGGACGGTCCGGACC
>NZ_RZOT01000186.1:0-10269 GCF_003999085.1 Mesorhizobium sp. M4A.F.Ca.ET.090.04.2.1 | reverse complement strand
CCACAAAGGCGACGCGCCGTCGGGAACGGCGCTTCTGCTCGGTGAAGCGGCGGCGGCCGGCCGCGACATCCCGCTCACCGGCAACGATGTGCGCGTGCGCGACGGCCATACCGGCGTGCGCAAGCCGGGCACGATCGGCTTCGCCGCGCTGCGCGGCGGCTCGGTGGTCGGCGATCACAGCGTGATCCTGGCCGGCACGGGCGAGCGCATCACGTTATCCCACCATGCCGAGGACCGGGCGATCTTCGCGCGCGGCGCCGTAAAAGCAGCACTCTGGGCCCGGGCGAGGAAGCCTGGTCTCTACTCAATGCGGGACGTGCTCGGCCTGAGCTGAAGCGGCCTCTGCAATATTTTGTCCTTCGAAGGAGCAAACATGTCGAGAACCCTCGTGCTCGTGCGCCACGGCCAGAGCGAATGGAACCTGAAGAACCTGTTCACCGGCTGGCGCGACGTCGACCTCACCGAGCAGGGCCATGCCGAGGCCAAGGCCGCCGGCCAGAAGCTCAAGGCGCGCGGTCTGAAATTCGACATCGCCTTCACCTCGGCGCTGATCCGGGCGCAGAAGACCTGCCAGCACATCCTCGACGCCGTCGGCCAGAGCGAGTTGGAGACCATCCGCGACCAGGCGCTGAACGAGCGCGACTATGGCGACCTCTCCGGTCTCAACAAGGACGACGCGCGCAAGAAATGGGGCGAGGAGCAGGTGCATATCTGGCGCCGCTCCTACGATGTGTCGCCGCCCGGCGGCGAAAGCCTCAAGGACACCGGCGCGCGCGTCTGGCCCTATTATCTGCACGACCTGCAGCCGCATGTGCTGCGCGGCGAAACAGTGCTGGTGGCCGCGCACGGCAATTCGCTGCGCGCGCTGATCATGGCGCTGGACGGCAAGAGCGGCGAGGAGATCGTCAAGCTCGAGCTCGGCACCGGCGTGCCGGTGATCTACACGCTCAACGCCGATTCGACGGTGGCGTCGAAGGAAGTGCTGGAAGGCTGACCTTTCTTCCAACGGCGACGGGAGCGAGTCTCATCCTCTCCCCGTATAGTGACGGGGAGAGGGCGCGGTCGTCGCCGATTTCGTCAATCGTCACCGTTACAAGAAAGGCGTCGACGATGCGGCCGGCCCCTTCCCCCCGTCCCTATACGGGGAGAAGTGCCCGGCAGGGCGATGAGGGGCAGCACCAATATCGGCAAAAAAGCGCGTTGACACACATCGCTCGCCCGCTTACATGAGCCCGCACCAGCCCAGATGGCGGAATTGGTAGACGCGCACGGTTCAGGTCCGTGTTCCGCAAGGAGTGGAGGTTCGAGTCCTCTTCTGGGCACCATCTTTTCCCGACTGCCAACGGGATCAATAAGATAAGCCTTCAGAGTGTTTCGCCGGTAAACCGTGCCGCAGATGGACTGGCTCGCCGCGCGCAAGTAGCCGGAGCGCTTCAATGGGTCTCGACGCCGTCGTGTTCAGGCAGCTCGCTTCCTTAAGGGCCGAGTACCATGCCGACCTGGTGCTGGCCGATGAAGAAACGGGTGAGGCCGACCTGGCGTCGCTTCGGCTTCGTGATCCCTGGGCAGCCGCTGTAGCGTTCCACTACCGTTTTGGAAATATCGCCACTATCGGTCATCTTCGAGAGATCGTCGCCGATATTCTGACGGACCCCGACTCCGTGCTGCAAACTCGGGTGCTCTACTCCAGCAGCCATTCGGGAGACGTGATCGAGGCATCTGCTTTCGGTCAGATCCGCGAGGAGCTCGATACTCTTCGTTCCGTCGACATCCCTGAGATAGTGAAGTTCGTCGCCGGACTCGATGCCCTGATCATGTGTGCCGAGCGAGAGGGTAACCCAATCGTATTCGTTTGAGTGCAGGCGCCTGTGCTGAATTCGGGCATGGACGTGGGTCGACGATGACGACGCAGGGCGCAGCCTACCACCTCCCCATCCGACCAGGCGCCGAACAAACCGCTTCAAACCGGGCGACCTCGGCGCTACGGTCCGCCCCATGGCCCCTTCCGTCAGCCCGACCATTGCCGCGCGGCGCGACCAGATGTTTCCCGTGCTCTCAGATGTCGACATCGAGCGCATGCGCCGCTTTGGCGTGCCCAGAACCTATGCCGCCGGCGAGCCTATCGTGGTCGCGGGCACGGTGTCGCCCGGCCTGATCCTCATCCTGTCCGGCAAGGTCGAGATCACGCAGGCCGGCGGGCTCGGGCCGCGCGAGGCGATCATCTCCTACGGCGCCGGCAACTTCATCGGCGAGCTGGCGCAGCTTTCGAGCCGGCCGTCGCTGGTCAATGCTGAAGCCACCGAGCCTGTCGAAGCCTTCGTCATCCCCTCGCAGCGGCTGCGCGACCTGATGGTGCAGGAGGCCAACCTCGGCGAGCGGATCATGCGGGCGCTGATCCTGCGCCGCGTCGGCCTCCTGGAAAGCGGCATCAGCGGACCGATCATCATCGGCCCTTCCGGCAATGGCGACGTGCTGAGGCTGCAGGGCTTCCTCACCCGCAGCGGCCTGCCGCACCGCGCGCTCGATTCCGACACCGATCCCTGCGCCAGGACGCTGACCGAGCGTTTCCATGTCGATCCCCATCATTTGCCGATCGTGCTCTGTCCCGATGGCAAGCTGCTGCACAATCCGGGCGAAAGCGACCTCGCCCGCTGCGTCGGCCTGCTGCGGCCCGTCGATGCCAGCAAGGTCTACGACGTGGCGATCGTCGGCGCCGGGCCGGCGGGACTGGCGGCTGCGGTCTACGCAGCCTCCGAAGGGCTGTCGACGATCGTGCTCGACTGCCGCGCCTTCGGCGGGCAGGCGGGGGCGTCGGCGCGCATCGAGAACTATCTCGGCTTCCCGACCGGCATCACCGGCATGGCGCTGATGGCGCGTGCCTACAACCAGGCGCAGAAGTTCGGCGTCGAAATGGTGATCCCCGACGAGGCAAAGCTGCTCAGCGGCGACAGCAACCTGTCCGGCTACAGGCTCGATGTCGGCGATGGCGAGACGGTGCACACGCGCACGGTGGTGATCGCCAGCGGGGCGCGCTACCGCCGCCTCGATGTCGCCAATCTGGCGCAGTTCGAGGGCACGTCGGTGCACTATTGGGCGTCGCCGATCGAGGCGCGGCTTTGCCGGGATCAGGAGGTGGCGCTGGTCGGCGCCGGCAATTCGGCCGGCCAGGCGGCGGTCTTCCTGGCCAGCCAGGTGGGCAAGGTGACGCTGCTGGCGCGCCGCGGCAGCCTCCACGAGACCATGTCGCGCTATCTGGTCGAGCGCATCCAGGCGCAGCCGAACATCGAAGTGCTGCCCGAGACCGAAATCGTTGCGCTGGAAGGTCGCCAGAGCAACCTCGAGCGGGTGCGCTGGCGCAACCGAGCGACCGGCGCCGAGACGACGCGGCCGATCCGCCATCTCTTCCTGTTCATCGGCGCCGACCCCAACACGGACTGGCTGGCGAAATGCAACGTGGCGCTCGACGCCAAGGGTTTTGTCCGCACCGGAGCGGAGGTAGCGCCGCGACATGGCCTGATGGAGACGAGCCGCAGTGGCGTGTTTGCCATCGGCGACGTTCGCTGCGGCTCGATCAAGCGCGTCGCCGCCGCCGTCGGCGAGGGCGCCCAGGTGGTGGCGGCGCTGCATGCCTATCTTGCGCAGAACGGCGGCGGCGTTCAATCCGAACCGGCGAGGAGATCGTAATGGACGAATGCCGGCACACGAGCGACATCAAGGACGTCACGCCGAGCGCGCTCGGCTGCGAGGAATGCCTGAAGAGCGGATCGTGGTGGGTGCATCTCAGGCTCTGCCGCACCTGCGGCCATGTCGGCTGCTGCGACGACTCGCCCAACCGCCACGCCACCAAGCATTTCCACGCCACCAGCCATCCGGTCATCGAGGGCTACGACCCGCCGGAAGGCTGGGCATGGTGCTATGTCGACGAGGTGTTCATCGACCTTGGCGACCGCACGACGCCGCAGAACGGGCCGATCCCGAAGTTTGTTTGAGTTTTTTGCGCCGGCCAAGGTGGCGGAACATGTCGATGGCGGTTTAATGACGTGATGAAGGCCAAGCTTCCAGACAAAGCCCGCAAGAGCCTGTCCGTCGCTCGCATCGAGCCGAGAGAGGTGATTGAGCGAACGCTAATCACGGTCACGCCAGCAGCCTACGCTCAGTTTGACGTCCAGCTTGATGCGCCTCCGAAGCCCAACGAGAGATTGCGCAAAACGATGAACGCCCTCTGCCTTGGAAGGATGAATAACAATCTCGCGACGAAACCGCCCTACTTCACCGAACTGGTGACGGTGCGGTCGAGGGCGCCGGGATCGCGGTTGTTGCCGGCGAGCGCGCCGATGATCAGAAGGCTGACGATGATCGGGACAAACAGCATGGCGACACGCGCCTGGACGTAGAAAATGGCGCGCCATTCGTTGCGTTTTTCGGGGTCGTCGTTCATCGCGCTCACTCTGTCCTGCCTCCCGAGGCGGGAGATAGTAGCGAAGCGTTAAACAACCCCTTCCGAATCCGTTAACTCGCGAATTTCGAACGGTCTGCCGCGGCGCGAAAGTTCGTGTCGACAAGACCGCTGCACGCTGTTGGCGCCAATGCTCAGCTCGGCCAACCGGATCAACTGATCGGCAGGGCAAACAGCCTGCCTCCGGCCGGCACCACGTCGTCGATGCCGGCAAGCCGCAGGCAGTGCCAGGCCATGGCGTGGTTGGACGAGGTGACGGGAATGCCATGCGCTGCTCCAGCGCCGCAACGGCCTCGGCGACGCGCAGGCTGGTGCAGGAGATGAAGATCGCGTCCACGCCGGGCACCGCGGCCATGCGCTCGGCCGCCGCCTCGATCGAGGCGAGCGAGATGCGGGCGGCCTCGCGGTCGTCGCGCCGGTCGAAGGTGGCGACAGCGGCGATGTCGAGGCCCCGGCCGGTGAAATAGGCGACCAGGCCCCGGTTGATCTCGGGCGCGTAAGGCGTCAGCAGGCCGATGCCCCTGACGCCGAGCGCCTTGAAGGCGGCGAGCGCGCCGGTGACCGGCGTGGTGCAGGCGACGCCGGGCCGCGCCTTGCGGATCTCGGCGAACACGGCTTCCTCGCCCAGCGTCATGGTCGCCGAGGTGCAGCCGAAGCCGACGACGTCGAGCGGGATGCTGGGCAGGATCAGGTCGACGGTCGGCGCGATGCGCGGGCCGATGGCGCGCAGCGTTTCCGGCGTGATGTCGTTGTCGTTGAAGAGACGCGCCTCGTAGAAGGCGACGCCGGGAATGCGCACCAGCGCGCGGAACTCGTGCTCCAGCGTCTGGTCGGTGGCGAGGATCGCAAGCCCGATCGCCGCGCGCGAAGCGAGGCCGCCGTCGATCTCCGAGGGCAGAACGCCGAGATCGACAGGTTCCGAAGCGGCGAGGGGCGCGGCGGCAAGGTTGGCGGACATGGCGTTCCCTTTCTTGTCAGAGCGGGATCGATCCTGCTCTCAGTTCAAAAGTCCATCCATCGAAATCGCCGGCCGGCGCCCGCCGATCAGGTCGGCGGTGATGCGGGCCGAGCCGTGCGACATGGTCCAGCCGATATGGCCGTGCCCGGTGTTGAGGTAGAGGTTGCGCAGCCGCTGCTGTCCGAACTCCGGCAGGTTGTTCGGCGTCATCGGCCTGAGGCCCGCCCACATCTCTGCGCGGTCGTAATCGGCGCCTTCCGGGTAGAGCTCCTCGGTCACGCCTTTCATGAAGGCGAAGTCGGCCGGTCTGTGGCCGGTGTCGTAGCCGGCGAATTCGGCCGTGGCGGTAACGCGCAGGCGGTCGCCGAAGCGCGAAATGGCGACCAGATTGTGCTCGTCGACTGAAGCGATGGTCGGCGGCTGCGGGCGATTGCCGATGGGAATGGTCAGCGAATAGCCCTTGATCGGATAAATCGGCAGGCTGATGCCGACGGCCTTGGCGATCAGCGGGCTGTAGGAGCCGAGCGCCAGCACATAGGCATCGCCCTTGAAGACGCCCTTGTCGGTCCGCACCTGCGCGACGCCGTCGCCCGAGGTCTCGATGCCGGTGATGGTGGTGCCGGTGCGGATTTCGCCGCCGCGCCCGGCGATCTTCGCCGCCAGTGCCCGGGTGAACTTCGCCGGGTCGCCGGTCTCGTCGGTCGGGCAATAGATGCCGCCGGCGATCTTTCCCCGCGCCGAGGCCAGCGACGGATCGAGTGCCACGACGCCCTCGCGATCCAGCAGCCTGATCTCCTGCCCGTCAGACTCCAGCAGCTTCATATGCTCGACGCCTTTGTCGAGCGCCTGCTGGCTGCGGTGGAAATACAGGATGCCGCGATCGTTGCGATCGTAGTCGATCGCCTCGTCGGCAATCACCTCGCGCAGCACGCTCTGCGAATAGGCGGCAAGGCGATGCTTGAGCAGCGTGTTGCGCCTGGCCTTTTCCGCCGTGCACTCCATCAGGAAGCGCCACGACCAGCTGTAGAGCCTGGGATCGGCCGACATCCTGAAGCGCAGCGCCTGGTCCTTCAGCACCAGCGATTTCAAAAGGATCATCGGCGCTTTCGGCGAGGACCAGACGAAGGAATGGCCGGGCGCGATCATGCCGGCATTGCCCCAGCTGGTCTCGGCGGCGACTTGCGGCTGGCGCTCGATGAGCGCCACCTCGTGCCCGTCCTTCTGCAGCTGGTAGGCGGTGGTGACGCCAACCACGCCGCCACCCAGCACGATCACGCGCATGACGCCTCCGGAGATCGCAAAGCGGGGGCAGTTTAGTGAGGAATCGGGATTTGCAAAGGAGGAAGCCGCCAGACTGGCTGGCGTGGCCCAGCAACTAACTTGGACCGACACAATTTGGTCGGTTCGTGCTTCCGTGGGTCGTCTGTATCAGAGTGCGCTACAGCTTTTCCAGTCGCAAAGTGACCGCCTTCGGCATCGTGAAGTTTCCATCTCGGCCACCGGAAGTGTCGAAACAACAGTGATTCGCCGAAGAGCTTACGTTCACCTGAATGGTTACCTTGCCTGCCGGCAATGAATACGTCCCCCCATTGTTGTAGAAATTAGGATTGAGCAGATTGGGTCCCTCAATGGTATCCATCTGATTGGCTTGCGTAATATCAAGCGTAGCCGACTCGCCGTTCAGCTTCGCAACGACCAACGCCAGCGAGTAGTTTGCGCGTAGGGGCGAATCCGCCGTCGGCTTGATGCTTACGGTCACTCTGTATTGGCCGGCTTGTGTCGGAAGAGGGCAGGCCCAATTCGCAGAGCCTGGGACGCCAAAACTAGGCAACGGGTCGGATGTTTCGCTAATGTTGCACTCCGCAGCGAGACGGTCCTCCGGGGGAATCGTCTTCGGGAGGGCTGTCAAAACAACTACGTCGCCAGCACCCGCTGCGGCAGCATTGACAATTAGCTGCTCGTCGTCTCCGCCTGGTTTCGGGCGCCTTACCGTGATGAGTTGAGTGTCGGCAGTCAGGGATTTGGGAAGCCCTTTGGCGCGCTTCGCCGCACTACCAGACCACTTAACTTTGATCGGGTTCGGCATTTTGCCGGAAGGATTGTATATAACCCTGAAGGTCACCTCGTTTTTCGTGGCTCTCTCGGGAATGATCGACACTGCTCTGCGCTGAGAAGCAGCCTCTTCTTTAAGACACGCCTGATATGCCGCCAATGAATTATCGTCGAGGCCCGTCCAGGCTATGTTCGTGAAAGATTGCTTAGTGAGCGATTCGTTACTGTTATTGCTCAGCGTCTTAATATTCTGCTGAAATCTGCTCCAATCGGCTCCCATAGGAACGCCATATATCACGGCGTTCGCGCCAGCAGACTGCTTTATAGTATCGTACTGGCCCTGGCTGACGTTCCTTGCAGAACGCCAGTCGCTGTACGCAAAATCCACTTTGCTGTAGGTAGCAATGACGAGAGCTGTGTCGCAGTCGGCTGCGAAAGCACTGCTAGAAAGAGGCCACAAAAGTGAGCAAAAGAAGCTTATCCATAGCTTAGCCAAATTACCCTCCCCCCGATGAGCAACTACGTATTAAGGCATCACTCCACCTTTGTTTGCAAGGGCTGCCGACAAATATTCGCCGACCTGATGATCGCGCTGGCATAACGAAGAGGTGTGCCGATGCTCCGAGCGCTTCCTTTAGCCCAGCGCCTGCTCCAAATCCGCGATCAAATCATCCCCATCCTCGATGCCGGCCGAGAGCCTGACCAGCGAATCCGATATCCCGATCGCGCCGCGCTTCTCCGCCGGGATCGAGCCGTGCGTCATCAGCGCGGGATGCTCGATCAGGCTTTCGACGCCGCCGAGGCTTTCGGCCAGCGTGAACAGCTGCGTGCGCTCGAGGAAGCGTTTCGTGCCGGCAAGGTCGCGGTCGAGATCGACCGAGATCATGCCGCCGTAGGCGTGCATCTGGCGTTTGGCGATTTCGTGCTGCGGGTGGCTGGCGAGGCCGGGATAGATGACGCGGCGCACGTCGTTACGACTTTCCAGCCACTCGGCGATCTTCAGGCCGTTGGCGGAATGGCGCTCCATCCGCAGCGCCAGTGTCTTGATGCCACGCAGCGCCAGAAAGGAGTCGAACGGGCCGGAGATGGCGCCGATGGCGTTCTGCAGGAATTTCAGCCGGTCGGCCAAATCCTGGTTGTCGCCGACCACGGCGACGCCGCCGACCATGTCGGAATGGCCGTTGAGGTACTTCGTCGTCGAGTGGACGACGATGTCGATGCCGAGCTCGAGCGGGCGCTGGATGTAGGGGCTGCAAAAAGTGTTGTCGGCGACGGTGAGCAGGCCCTTGCGCTTTGCCAGCGCCGCCACCGCTTCGAGGTCGACGATGCGCAGCAGCGGGTTGGTCGGCGTCTCGACCCAGAGCAGTTTCGTCTCCGGGCGGATGGCGGCCTCGACGGCGGCAAGGTCGGTGAAGTCGGCGAAGCTGACCTGCAGCCCGGCCGAGCGCTTGCGCACCCGCTCCAGCAAGCGAAACGTGCCGCCATAGATGTCGTCGGTGGCGACGATATGGGCGCCGGCATCGAGCAGCTCCAGCACGGTCGAGATCGAGGCCAGGCCGGAGGCGAAGGCGAAGGCTTTGGTGCCGCTTTCGAGATCGGCCACGGCGCGCTCGAAGGCGAAACGGGTCGGGTTCTGGCTGCGGGCGTATTCAAACCCCTTGTGCACGCCGGGCGACTGCTGGCCGTAGGTGGAGGTGGCGTAGATCGGCACCATCACCGCGCCGGTCGTCGGGTCGTGACTCTGGCCGCCATGGATGGTGCGGGTCGAAAAGGCCAGGCGGTTCTTGCCCGGTGTTCCGTGTACGGTCATCTTGCGCGGCGCCTCAGATGGTTGATCAGGTCGATGCGGGTTATCAGGCCGATGAACTCCTCGCTGTCGAAGACGATGGCGACCTCGTTACGGTCGAAGACAGGCAGCAGCGCATCGAGCGTCTGATTGGCCTGCAGCGTGTGCAGATTGGAGGTCATGGCGGTGCGCACCGGACCGTTGAAGCGGTCCCAGCGACCGTCATAGGGGCCGTCGACCTTGGCCAGAATGTCGCCCTCGTCGACGATGCCGACCAGCTTGCCATTGTCGAGCACCGGCAGTTGCGAGACATCGGAGCGGCGCATGCGGCCATAGGCA
This sequence comes from Mesorhizobium sp. M4A.F.Ca.ET.090.04.2.1, assembly GCF_003999085.1. Lineage (NCBI taxonomy): Bacteria > Pseudomonadati > Pseudomonadota > Alphaproteobacteria > Hyphomicrobiales > Phyllobacteriaceae > Mesorhizobium > Mesorhizobium sp. M4A.F.Ca.ET.090.04.2.1. Next base: position 678 of record NZ_RZOT01000186.1, on the reverse strand, counting down.
TTGAGCAGGCTTTCCTCGGGGCCGACCCAGACCGTGTCGCCGGTGCGGTGCGAACGCATGACGAGGTCACGCAAATCGCCATGCTGTTCCTGCTCGGCCAGGCCCTGCTCGGCCAGCCAGAAATCGTCGAAGACCTTCGACAGGTACTTGTTGCCGCTGTCGCAGACGAAGGTGACGACCCGCTTGGACACCGTCTGCTCGCGGCAATAGCGGAGCGCGGCCGACAACAGCGTGCCGGAAGAGGAGCCGGCCAAAATGCCTTCGCGGGAGAGAAGATCGCGCACCGCCAGCATGCTCTGCTTGTCGGGGATGGAATAGGCCTTCCTGACCAGCGACAGGTCGGCATTGGGCGGTACGAAATCCTCGCCGATGCCTTCGACGGTCCAGCTGCCGGCCTCTTCCATCTTGCCGGTCTTGATCAGCGGCGCCAGCACCGAGCCGACCGGGTCGGCCAGCACCATCTCGGTCTTCGGCGAATGTTTCGCGAAATAGCGGCCGAGCCCGGTCAGCGTGCCGCCGGAGCCGACGCCGACCACCGCCGCGTCGACATCGCCGTCGAGCTGGGCGAGGATTTCCGGGCCGGTGGTGGTCTCGTGCGCCAGCGGGTTGGCCGGATTGGCGAACTGGTTGGCATAGAAGGCGCCGGGCGTTTCGGCGGCGATCTTCTCGGCCATGTCC
>NZ_RZOT01000185.1:0-10307 GCF_003999085.1 Mesorhizobium sp. M4A.F.Ca.ET.090.04.2.1 | reverse complement strand
CACGGGCGCCGGAGAAGGCATCGCCGAAGATCTGGCTGAAGATGTCGCTGTTGCCATCGAACGGATCGCCGCCCGGCCTGCCTGAGCGGAATTCGAAATGCGCGCCGCCCGGGCCCTGCTGGCGGCGGAATCCGGCGAACGGATCGCCACCTCCGGCGGCACCCTCGAAACCCTGGAATTTCGGCTTGCCGTCGGCGTCGATCTCGCCGCGATCATAGGCGGCGCGAGTCTTCTCGTCACCGACGATCTCGTAGGCCTGGTTGGCGGCGGCAAAACGGTCCTTCGCCTTGGGATCATTCGGATTCTGGTCCGGATGATGCTTCTTGGCGAGCTTGCGGTATGCCGATCTTATGTCCTTGGCCGATGCGTTCCTGGCAACGCCCAGCACCTCATAGGGGTCGCGCATGCTTCCTGCCTGCAAGAGAAAATGAGTCCACGGTTGCTCCCTATATGCGCTTGCATAGGAAGAAATTCCAGTGGCGCAAGGCAAGATCGGCAGGCGAAAATCAGAGCGCCTTGAAGTCCTGCATGTGCCATCCGCCAGCGCCCGCCATGCAGAGCTCGCCCTTGAACAGCGAGACCCCGTCGAAGCTTTCGCGCGAAGCGGTGAAGCTGCGGCAAGTCTGGTCGTTGTCCTTCAACTCGACCAGCTCGGTGATGGAGCCGCGCGAGCCGGTGCCGGCATTCGCCCACGGCACCGCCTGGCCGCCGAGTTCCTCGATATCGGCGGAAGAGACGGCATTGCCGATGGTGGTTTGATCCGAGTCCTTGTCGCTGTTCGCCGGCACGGCGGGCGAGGCAGGTGCGCTCGACGTGACGATCGAACGGTCGACTTCCGCCTTCTGAAGGCTGAAGCCGCCCGCGCCGCAAGCGGCAAGCGGAAGGACCATGGCCGCGACCATGAGCTTGCCGCTGGCCGAAGCGAAACCGCTCCTTTGCCTGCTGTCAAAAGCTTGCATGATGCGCGACAACAGGCAAAGTCCTCCGCCAACGGTAAGAATTTGGAAAACTATGAGCGAAACTGAGTTAACAAGCGGTGACTTTACCGAGGCCGCCGAGCCATTCCGCCTCTTTGCCACATGGCTGGAGGACGCGACCAAAAGCGAGCCCAACGACCCCAACGGCGTGGCGCTGGCGACCGTCGATGCCGACGGCATGCCTGATGTGCGGATGGTGCTGCTCAAGGGGTTCGACGAAAGCGGGTTTGTCTTCTACACGAATTTCGAGAGCGCCAAGGGCCGCGAGATTCTTGGCAGCATGAAGGCGGCGATGTGCTTCCATTGGAAATCGCTGCGCCGTCAGGTGCGCGTGCGCGGGCCGGTGGAGATCGTCAGCGATGCCGAGGCCGATGCCTACTACGCGACGCGGCCGCGCGGCAGCCGCATCGGCGCTTGGGCCTCGAAACAGTCGCGGCCTCTGGAAAGCCGCTTCGCGCTGGAGAAGGCGGTGGCCGAATACACCGCGCGCTATCCAATCGGCGAGATCCCGCGGCCAAAACACTGGTCCGGCTTCCGCATCGTGCCGCAGACGATCGAGTTCTGGCACGACCGGCCGTTCCGCCTTCACGACCGCCTGGTCTTCACGCGCAACGCGGAAGGTGGCTGGGACAAGACGCGCCTCTATCCGTGACAGTGACGGACGGGTGGCCGGATCAATCCTTTTCCAACTGGAACAGCAGGAAATGCGGCCGCTCGCTGGCGACGCCGACGGCCGGCCGTATCGTCCTTGTCGCCTGTTTCGGCACCAGGAAGGTCTCGCGCAGGTTGAGGGTGTCGCCGCTCTTGGCGCCGGAGAAGATCGCCGACGTGCAGGTCTGCACGTGGTCCTGCGTTTTCAGCGATACCGCCGATGTCGGCGACCAACGCCGACCGTCCTTGTCCATCAGCACTATCCTGCAGCCGATCCAGAGTTTTTGCAGATCGGGATCGCCCACTTTCACCGAGAAGTCGGCCAGCACAGGGACCGAATCCGGCGGCAGGTTCGCCATGCCAAAGGCGCCGCGCAAATCGGTTAGCTTCCAGTCGCTGCCGCCGAAATGGGCGCTCTCTCCCCAGACAACGCTTCGGGCGAAGAGATCGTTGTTGCCAAGCAGCGTCCTAACACTGTCGTAAGCCTCAATTGCCAAGGCCAAGGGGATAAGCAGCAGCAGCGACCACAGGCTGCGGCGGCGCCATTTCCGCTCGCTCGTCCCGCTCTCCCGATCCAGAATTTCTGCCGCCATTCGATATCCCTCAGATCGGCTGCGTCATGTCCAGTGTGTCTACCGTGCCGGGCGGCAAGCCGTCGGGTCCAATCGCGACGGGCCCGAGCGATATCTCGGCCCGCGAGTCGAGTGCGGACATCAGCTTTTCCGAAACCAGCAGAGTGGCATCGCTGACTTCGTCAGGCCGCAGCTCGAAGATCAGCCTCGCCTTCCTCGGCAGGCCGGGGTCGATGGCCACGGGAAGGAGTCCATCGGCGAAGGACAGCCGCTCGGTCTGGTCATAGGTCAGGCCTGTCGACCCGCGCCAGGACGCGACCGCTACCGTCGTCGATTGCGCCGGCGCCGCAAACTCCACCGTGACCACGGCCCAGATGCCGCCTGTGGTCAAAACCTTGCTGTCACCGAACTTGTCAACTTTCAGTTTTCGGGCGAATTCGACCTTTTCGGCCCGGACCTCGAAGCTTCGCCCGACGGCCATGTCGCCGAGCGAGCCGCGGGCGGGGATCGGCCCGACAAGGTCGCCATAGTGCGGCTTCGACACCTGCAGGCCGTAGCAGAGCGACACTGCGACGAGCAGCAGGACGATGTTCGCCAGTTTGCGCATCATGGCCGGATATCCGCGGCACTAGGCCCGCTGCCAACCGGCAGCTTCAGCGTGCCGACCGGTGCCGGATTGAACCAGCCGGGCAGGCCGTAGAGATTGTCGCGCTGCTTGTAGGTCTTGCGGATGACCGTCAGGTCGAGGCTTGCCGGCGGTGCCGCTCCGTCCGGCAATTGCCAGACATAGGCCATGCGCTCCGGCATGCCGGGGTGCAGTTCCGGTGACAGCGTGGAATCACGCGTCAGCACGATGAACGGTCTCGTCGTCGGATCGACGGTTGCCTGGGCGGCCTGCAGCAGGTCGAAATAATCCTTTGTCGACTTGGCGGTGTGGTTGGTCATTTCGAGCTCGAGGACCAGCGCCTTGGCGCCAGGCTTCAGCGGTACGCCGTAGGGGTTCTCGCCTTCGGTCGAATAGGCCTTGAGCGACCTGAGCAGCCACTGGCCCGTCTCGATTCCGCTGGCGGGCACCAGAACCGGCAGCGGCTCTTGCCTTGCGCCGAAGGCGCCCATGACGCCGGCTACCCCAATCGCCGCCACTGTGCCGATGCCGGCCACCAACCATGCCTTCAGGCGGGAGCGGGCGTCTTCAAACATTCTGGGCCTCGGCCTCTCCACCGGCCGGGGAGCCGGCCGGCTGCATGCTGTCAATTGTCTGGCGCTTGGGCAGCGCGAATGCCGTTTCCAGGATCGCGGCGAGGAAACAGATTCTTATCGGCTCGACGAGAATGCCGGTCGAAGAATCCTGGAACGGGCTGCCGAAGAGCAGCGAAACGCCCTCCGACAGCACCTGCCAGGTGTCTAGCTCATGCGGGCCGATGACGCGTGTCATTCCGAGCCACGCCCAGGCGGCCAGCCAGTCGATCAGGCGATATCCGACGATCAGCGTGACAATGAGCACCACGCCCGAGCTCAGCGTGATGCGCACGCCATTGGCGATCGGCAGATAGCGCGAGCGATAGCCGGAGATAAAGTGCTCGACGAAATCGCGCAGGAATTTCGGAATGGCGCGGTAGCGCTCGCCGAAATGTTCGACGCGCCTGTGCACACGCATCAGTTCCTTGTCGTCGCGCACGTCGTAGCCGTAGATCAATGCCGCGAGCACCAGCCAGATCACTGGCAGGAGCATATAGAAGAACAGGTTGACCAGCCTGGTGGTCGTGTCGATGGAGGTGACCTCGACCGGAACCATGGGATCGGCAAAGGCGCTTGCGACCGGATTGGCCATACTCTCCGCGGCGGCCTGCAGGACGGACAGGATGTTGCGGCTCATGATCCAGCCGACGATCTCGTCCTTCCAGCGCGAAATCACATACAGACCAATGAAGATCCAGTTGGTCTCGCAGATGACCACGACAATCTGCCAGAAGGAGCGAGATCCGCCGCGCGTCTGCATGCTGGCGGCCAAGCGCCGGATCAGCCACGAGATCGCGACCGAAAAAATCAGCCAGCGCGAATCGAGCACATCGAGGACGTTGCCGGCCCCTTCGCCGAAGGGCGCCATGTCGAGCGTGACGCGGGAATACTGCCGAACCGTGTCGCCGAGAAACCCCCAGGCAGCGTAGTAGGCGAAGAAGGGCAGCAGCGCGACGGTGACCATGCGTGCCAGTCGCGCGCCACCTGTACCAGGCTGCGCTTCGCTTTCGCCACGCGCCGCCTGCTGTGCCACACGCGTTGCCGTCAAGGCGGGCAGCAGCGTCTGGAACATGGCGACGGTGACAATGAGCTGCGTCAGCGCAACCAGTGTCAGCAAGGCAAGCCCCGCCATATGATTGACAAGGGCAGTGCGCGCGGCGATCTGCATGAACAGGTCGCCGAACACGGTACCCAGAAGCACCAGGGCGACCAATTGCGGCCAGAAGCGCCACCAGAGCTTTAAGGTCAGCGCCAGCGGCTTTGCAGCATCGGCAAGCATGTCGAGGCGTTCAATCAGTCAGTGAACGCCCTCGCACTGTTTTGATTGGTCGTGCATCGATGGCAACGTCTCGGCTCATGTCCTGTCCGCCTCGTAGGACACCCCTGCCGCCTGCTCGTGAGATAGGGCGCGAGTAGTTGCATGTACAGGTCAAAATCACGCCATGCGTGAGTTTTTCAGACAATGCACAACTTGCGGGCGCCCCTGGCTTGTCGGAGCGCTGCGGCGATCTTTCGGTCAGCCCTTCTTCCTGGTCATGAATGCGGTGAGCGCGGCGCGGGCCTCGTCGGATTTCAGACGTTCGCGGAAATGCTCGCTCTCGACCCTGATGCGGGCGACGAGATCGTCGCGCGAGCCGCGCATCAGGTCGCGCGCGATCTTGAGCGCCTGCGGCGGCTTGGCGGCGATCTCGTTGGCAGCGGCCAGAACCGCGGCTTCCAGCGCGCCTTCCTCGACTACGTCGTAAATCAAGCCGGCGGCCTTTGCCCGCTCGGCGGAGAAGCCTTCGCCCAGGCCGAGCAGGGCGAAGGCGCCTTGCTGTCCGAGTATCCGCGGCGCGAGCAGGCTCGAGCCGGCCTCGGGCACCAGACCGAGATCGACGAATGGCGTGCGAAAGACGGTGCGCAATGTGGCGAATGTCAGGTCGCAATGAAGGTTGAGCGTAGTGCCGATGCCGACCGCGATGCCGTCGACGCCCGACACCATCGGCTTCTGCGTCTTGGCCAGCGCCATCAGGAAATCCCAGACTTCCGTGCCGCCCTCGCCGCCGGTGGCGATGACCATGAAGTCGGCAAGGTCGTTGCCGGAGGAAAAGGCGCCGGGTACGCCGAGGAAGACGTGCACGCGAACGGCAGGATCGGCATCGCCCTCGGCAAGGGCTGTCGACATCTTCGCGTACATGGCGCGCGTCAGCGCGTTCTTCTTGTCCGGGCGGTTCATGCGGATGATCTGCACGGCGCCCTGGCGCTCGATGAGGATATGGTCGGTCACGGTCCAGTTCCTTCGAATGTCCGGATGTTTCAGGCTGAGATCAACGCCTTGCCGGCCGCGGCAAGGCTTTCAGCGCCATCGATGATGCGCTCCTTCAGGGCGCGGGTCTCGCCAAGCAGGTTTTCGGCAAAGAAGCGGCAAAGCGGAACTCGGCCATGGTCTGCGAGTCCGCCCTGCGCCAGATATGCGCCGCCGGCGGTAAGTGAGATCAGCCGAAGATAGGGCGTGGCACCGGCCATCGCGGCATCGGCCTTGCCGTCTGCCATCAGCTTCTGCAGGAAGCGCGTCGCCTCGTCGAGATCGGCGAGCGCCCGGTCGAGATTGTCGGCGGTGTGGCCAAAACCCGCGACATTGGAAGTGCGCACGCCATCGGCGACCGCTTTCAATTCACCGATGTAGCGATGCACGTGTTCGCCGCCGCCGAGCGGCAGCTTGCGCGCCACCAGATCGATCGCCTGGATGCCGTTGGTGCCTTCATAAATCGGCGCGATGCGGGCGTCGCGATAAAGGGCGGCCGCGCCCGTCTCCTCAATGAAGCCCATGCCGCCATGCACCTGGACGCCGAGCGAGGCGACCTCGACGCCGACATCGGTGGAAAATGCCTTGGCAAGCGGCGTCAGCAGATTGGCGCGGTCGCGCCAGTTGGCGGCCGCCTCGCCTTCGCCGACCCGAGCGCGGTCAATGGCATGGGCACAGGAATAGCTGATAGCCCGGGCGATCTGGGTCAACGCCCGCATTGTGAGGAGATTGCGCTGCACGTCCGGGTGATGGACGATCGGCGCCATGCCCGACCCCTCATAGTCCGAGGCCTTGCCCTGCCGACGCTCGTTGGCGTAGGTAATCGCCTTCTGCGTCGCGGTCTCGGCCACCGCCACGCCTTGCATGCCGACGGCAAGGCGGGCGTTGTTCATCATCGTGAACATGCAGGCCAGCCCCTTGTTCTCCTCGCCGACCAGCCAGCCGATCGCGCCGGGGGTCGCGTTCTGGAAACCGTCGCCATAGATCATGGTGCAGGTCGGCGAGGCATGGATGCCGAGCTTGTGTTCCAGGCCGGAGCAGAAGACATCGTTGCGGGCGGCGAGGGAGCCGTCGTCAGCGACCAGGAATTTCGGCACCAGGAACAGCGAGATGCCGCGCGTGCCGGCGGGAGCGTCGGGCAGCCGTGCCAGTACCAGGTGGACGATGTTGTCGGTGAAATCGTGCTCGCCATAGGTGATGAAAATCTTCTGGCCGAAGATGCGATAGGTGCCATCGCCGGCCGGCTCGGCGCGGGCGCGCAGAGCAGCGAGATCGGAACCGGCCTGCGGCTCTGTCAGGTTCATCGTGCCCATCCACTCGCCGGAGACGAGCTTCGCCAGATATTTTTGCCTCAGCGCCTCGGAGGCGTGCTTGTCCAGCGCCTCGACCGCGCCCATGGTCAGCGTCGGGCCGATGCCGAAGGCCATGGCGGCGGAATTCCACATTTCGAGCGCGGCAACGCCGAGCATGGTAGGCAGGCCCTGGCCGCCGAATTCCTCCGGACCGGACAGCGCATTCCAGCCGCCTTCGATCCAGCGCCGGTAAAGCTCCTTCCAGCCGGGCGGGGTGGTGACGGCCGCGTCCTTGAGCACCGCGCCATGCTCGTCACCGATCTTATAGAGCGGCGCCACCTCCTCGCTGGCGAAGCGGCCGGCCTCGGCCAGGATGGCGTCGACCAAATCCTCGCCGAGATCGCCGAAAGTGCCGGAATCCAATGCCGGCTTCAGCCCGGCCACATGCTTCAGCGTGAAGGCGATATCCTCGACCGGTGCCTTATACATGCCGATTGCTCCTCCGCTGCCCCGGCCGCTCGATCGTAGGGCCTGGGCGTATGCAAAACCATCCGCCTTTGGGCGGCCTCCAGTCTTCTTTTTACGTAAACGTCAAACTTTGTCACGCGGATTTTGCAATCGCGGCGGCGCGCATTAAATTCTCAGTCCACCCGGCATTCGACCGGCGACAAACCGGAGCCCTCCATGCTCGCCAGACCCGACGCCTCGCCGCGGTGCTCGCTGGCGCATCACCGCAAACGCGCGGCCGAAGGCACGCTGCCGCAGGAGCCGGCGCCCGATCCGTTCGAGGTGCCGTCGCTGTTTCCGCGTTGAGCGTCTCATCCGCTTTGAAAGCACTTCCTTAACCATAGCGGTTCAGGATCGATCCCTGGTCAGTGGGGACACCCTGATTGAAAACGCCGGCGCGCCCTCTTCGCCGCCTGGCACTTCTCGCGGCTGCGATGGTGCTGGGCACGGCAGCAAAGGCCTCGGATTTCTCCGAGCCGTGGAAGAACGCTGAGCGCGCGCTGGTCATCGACGCCTACGAATACAATTCCATCGACTGGGCCAAGCTTGCCACCGACAAGCGCATCGTCGGCTTCATCAACAAGGCGTCCGACGGGCTGCCGCCGGCCTATTTCTGCTCGGGCGACGACACCGAATTCCGGCTCTGCAAGGCGCTGTGGAAGCGCTATGCGGTGACACGCGAACTGTTCCAGACGCGCAAGGTGGTGGCCAAGGCACTCGGCCTGAAATGGGGCGCCTATCATCTTGCCCGGCCCGGCAACCCGGTCGAGCAGGCAAACAATTTCGTCGATTTCGCCGAGCCCGCGTCGGACGATCTGATAGCCCTCGACCTCGAAGGCAATGATCCCACGCGATGGATGTCATTGGAGGATGCGGAAGAATTCGTGCGCCAGGTGCATCGGCGGCTGGGCCGCTTCCCGGTGCTCTACACCAACGGCAGGACCGCGCAATACATTGCCGACAACCGCTATCAATACCGGCTCTTGTCGCGGCTGCCGCTCTGGTATGCGCGCTACAAGCCGGACATCGATGTGCATTTTCCGATGGGCAACTGGCAGGGCTACGCACTGTGGCAGTTTTCGGCGCACACCAATTGCGGCCGCTTCAAATGCCCCTATCGCGTGCCAGGCACGCCGAACGACATCGACGTCTCGGTTGCGCCGATGAATGCCGACAGGTTGCGCCAGCAATGGGCCTTTGGCGGCCTGATCGACGTGCCGTCCGACTATCTCGCCTCGATCCCGGTACCGGTCTCGCGCGAAGCCGGGCTCGCCGGCAAATTCACCATAACCTATGCCGACGTGGCGACGCCGCCCACCGTCGAGGAGATGGTTTCGGTGCTCGGCCAGCGCTGGCGGAAGTTCCGCGACGGCTTCCGTATGCCTGTGGTGAAGACGGTGCCGCGGCGTCCACGCTTCGGCATCGTCGAATATGTCGCGTGGAAGCGGACCGAGCAGCGCTCAGCGACGCAGATCGAGGCTGCCTTCGCGGCGGCTGATCCGGTTAGTACCGCCTCGACCGCGATCGACCGTAACCGGCGCTGACCAGCCGGATCCAGCATCAGCGGCGGCAATTGCCTCAACGATGATTTCCCAGGCTGGCATACATGCCGGTGGTGCGAAACTGCGTCGGGGTAATGCCATAAGAGCGACGAAAAACCTTGGAAAAGTAGTTCGCGTCCTCGAAACCGCACATGACGGCGACTTCCTTGACCGGCAGGAAATCGGCTTTGGTCAGCAACTTCGCCGCGCGCTGCAGGCGCTGCTGCAAGACAAATTCAGCAGGTGGGATGCCTTCGCTCTCGGCGAAGCAGCGCGAGAAGTGCGCGCGGCTGAGGCCACTGATCCGAACGAGATCGGCCACCTGCAGTGGCTTGTCGAGATTGGCGTTGATGTGGTCGATCACCGGCTGCATGGCGCTCTGTTTTTCGGCGAAGGCGTGCGATCCGAAAACATCGTCGTAGAGCGCCATGGCGGCTTCGTAGGCGACGGCGGAAGCGGCGCCCGGGGAAGCTGCCCCCTTGATGAGGCGCAGGCTGCAATCGGCAAGATGATCAATCGTCATCGGCTGCAATCGAAATACGGGGCCTGAGACACTCAGAATCGATTTGTGGATGCGCAGCGCCTCCTCGCCATTCATCGAGATCCAGAAATATTCCCAGCGGTCGCCCGTAGCCAGCCAGTAGCGATGGTTGTGCGGCACCAGCACCAGCAGCGTGTCGTTCTTCTGGAGGCGGTAGTTGCGGTTCTCGTAGCGCAACTGGCCGGCCCCGCTGATGGTGTGCTGGAGCACGGTGAACGGGGTCTGGCCGCGCTTTCGACCGTCCCAGTCGTAGGTTTCGTCCTCGCGAACTTCGTAACCCGTGCTTGTCGGCATGGCATGCAGGCGCTGGCGGCCGCGCGGCAGCGAGATCGTCCGCATCGATGGTCCGTTGGCGATCAGATCCTGCAGCACAAAATTACCCTCGAAAGCATAATCCTTCTCTGTTCGCGCCTGCGAATAAGCGCATAATCCAGCTCCAGAGAACGGGAACGACCCGCGGTCGAGGAGCGGGCGGGAGGAGAAAAGGCCGGATTTCCGGCCTGAGTGGTATGCACGCGATGACGTGCGGCCATATCCTCCCTTGCTGCTCCTTGCCTAGCATTCGATTGGATCGAGGTGAAGGTGATGAGCTTCAAAATCGCTATTATTGGCGCCGGCAGCGTCGGATTCACCAAGAAGCTGTTCACCGACATTCTGTGCGTGCCAGAATTCAAGGATATCGAATTCGCGCTGACTGACG
>NZ_RZOT01000184.1:0-10375 GCF_003999085.1 Mesorhizobium sp. M4A.F.Ca.ET.090.04.2.1 | reverse complement strand
TTGCGCTTGATCTTCTTGGCGATCTGCCGCTGCACGCCGTGCGGAATCCCCAGCGCGCGCTCGATCTTGATGCCGTAGCGCAACATGCCGCGGCGATTTTCCTCCGAGCCGATCGAGCGCAGATAAGCGACGATTTCGTCGGCGCTCGATTGGGGCGAAAGCTCGGCCATGGCGCCCCTATTTCTCCAGACGAGCCAGCAGGGAAGAGGTGTCCCAGCGCCGACCGCCCATCGCCTGCACATCCTTGTAGAATTGGTCGACGAGCGCCGTCACCGGCAGCTTGGCGCCGTTGCGGTCGGCCTCCGCCAGGCAAATGCCGAGATCCTTGCGCATCCAGTCGACAGCGAAACCGAAATCATATTTACCGGCATTCATCGTCTTGTGGCGGTTTTCCATCTGCCAGGAGCCGGCCGCACCCTTGGAGATCACCTCGATCACCTTCTCGATGTCGAGCCCGGCCTTCTTGCCAAAATGGATGCCTTCGGCCAATCCCTGGACGAGCCCTGCAATGCAGATCTGGTTGATCATCTTGGTGAGCTGGCCGGCACCCGACGGCCCCATCAGCCCGACCATGCGGGCAAAAGCATCGATCACCGGTTTGGCCCGGTCGAAAGCTGCTTGCTCGCCGCCCACCATCACAGTGAGCACGCCGTTCTCAGCGCCGGCCTGGCCGCCGGAAACCGGCGCATCGAGGAAGGAGAACCCGAGCGCCTGCGCCTTCTCCGAAAGCTCGCGGGCGACTTCGGCGGAGGCAGTGGTGTTGTCGATATAGACCGCGCCCTTCTTCATCGATTGGAAAGCGCCGTCGGCGCCAATCGTCACCGAGCGTAGATCGTCGTCATTGCCGACGCAGGAGAAGACGAAGTCCTTGCCTTCGGCGGCTTCCGCCGGCGTCGCCGCGAAGTGGCCGCCATGCTGGCCGACCCATTGCACGGCCTTGGCAACAGTGCGGTTGTAGACGGTGACGTCGTGGCCGCCCTTGCTCCTGAGGTGCCCGGCCATCGGATAACCCATGACGCCAAGACCGAGAAATGCCACCAATGCCATGGGCTTGCCTTCCAAACGGGAACCAGATTTTGCTGGCGCAAGCTCTAGGCCATGCGGCGAATACGTCAAGACGCGGGGACGCTCCAACGACTGGTGCAGAAAGGCGGTTTCGGTCAGCGCTTAAGGTGAATGGTGATCCGGCGTTCGATCCATTCGATCGCGTGACGCAGCACCTCGACCATCACCAGATACACGACGGCGACCCAGATATAGGCCTGAATATCGAAGGTGCGGGAGTAGGTCAGTTTTGCCATGCCCATCAGGTCGTACACGGTGATGATGGCGACGATCGCGGACGCTTTGATCATCAGGATAAGCTCGTTGCCATACGGCCGCAGCGCGACCACCATTGCCTGCGGCAGGATGATCTTCCACAACGTCTGCAATTTGTGCAGGCCGAGTGAAGCAGCACCCTCCCATTGGCCTTTCGGCACGCTTTCGATGGCGCCGCGCAGGATTTCGGCCTGATAGGCGGCCGTGTTGAGGGCAAATGCAAAGACGCCACAGTTGAACGCCTCACGGAAAAAGCCCCACAGCCCAACCATTTCGAGTTGTGGTTTGAACGAGCCGACCCCGTAATAGACCAGAAAGGTCTGCACGAGCAGCGGCGTTCCGCGAAAGAAATAGACGTAACAATAGGCAAGACCGGACAGGATGCGGTTCTTCGACATGCGCGCATAGGCGACCGGAAGTGACAGTATGGCGCCAAGGACAATCGAAATGCCAACCAGCGAAAGCGTCACACCCAGCCCTTGTAGGTAGCTAGGGCCGTACTTGGCAAAGAGTTCGCTGTTCCAGGCGAGAGCCAGATAGGCGACAATGCCGCCGCCAGCGGCAATCCAGAGGCCTATCAGCACGTAGCCGACAATTCGGGAGCGCGGCCAGCCACGTGCTCGCGGGGGAGGCCGTTCCACAACGCTTTTGGCGTCGGCCGCAACGCTCATCGCCGTACCTCCCGCTGGGCAAGCGAGCGCTGTATGGCGCCGGTGGCGAGGGATGAAATGACCGCCAAGATAAGAAATACCACGGCGGCCACACTGAAGAACAGGAATGTGTGTTTGGTGACGCGTGCGGCCACGCCAGCTTGACGGAGCGTTTCTGCCAAACCGACCACTGACACCAGCGACGTGTCCTTGAGCAGGCTCAGCCAGCAATTCTCCAGGCCCGGAAAGGCGATGCGAACCAGTTGCGGCAAAATCACTTTGCGCATCGTTTGCCCGTATGAAAGGCCAACTGCGTAGCCACCCTCATATTGGCCCTTTGGGATGGCCCGGAACGCTGAAAGGAAAACCTCGCTGGCGTAAGCCGAAAAGATGATGGCAAGCACGATCATGCCAGCGACGAAGGCGTTAACATCGATTGTCGCCTCGGGCCTTACCAGTCTGATGAGATATTGCAGGATCAGCGGGCCGCCGAAAAAAAACAGAAACAGCGTCACCAGTTCGGGCAATCCACGGAAGATCGTCGTGTAGATGTTGGCGGCAATGCGCAGCGAGGGTTCCTCGGATTGTTTTCCCAGCGCTACAAAAAAGCCGATCGTCAATCCGATTGGAAGCGTTGCGAGGGCCAGAAGAACCGTGACAGCAGCACCAGAGACGATGTCGTCAAGCCAGCCATCGGGTCCCCAACTGAGAAGCGTCCATACGCTCAGCATCCGCTCGCCTATTCTCCCACATTCGCTCTTTTGAGAGCCATGCCGCAGCACCCCTCGCGCCCGACCTGCATTTGCAGGAACGGCGGGAAAATCCCGCCGTTCCTGTCGTCAACCCTGGCGGATCAGGAATCGCCGCCGTAGACGTCGAACTTGAAGTACTTGTCGTTGATTTCCTTGTATTTTCCGTTGGCCCGAACGGCGTCGATCGCGGCATTGAACTTGTTGACCAGGTCGGTCTCGCCCTTGCGCACGGCAATGCCGGCGCCCGGACCATGGATCTCGACCACCGGCTTGATCGCCCCGACCAGCTTGCAGCAGGCGCCGTCAGGCGAATCCAGCCACTGCTGCAGCACGACGATGTCGTCATTAGCGGCATCGAGGCGGCCATTGGCGAGATCGAGCTGGTATTCCTGCGCGGTCGGATAGGGCTTGACCGTGCTGTCGGTGTAAGTCTTGCTCGCGTAGTTGAAATGCGTGGTCGCGGCCTGCACGCCGATCGTCTTGCCGGCCAGGTCTTCCTTGTTCACGCCCTTGATGTCGCTGTCTTTCGGCGCGACGATCGCCGGCGGTGTGTTGTAGTATTTGTGGGTGAAATCGACCTTTTCGGCGCGCTCGGGCGTGATCGACATCGAGGCGATGATGGCGTCGAACTTGCCGGCCTGCAGCGCCGGGATGATGCCGTCCCAGTCCTGGGCGACGAAGGTGCACTTGACCTTCATCTCGTCGCAGAGCGCCTTGGCGATATCGACGTCGAAACCAACGAGCTGGCCGTCGGCGGTCAGATTGTTGAAGGGCGGATAGGCGCCTTCAGTGCCGATTCGCAGGGTCTTTTCCTGAGCCTGGGCAACGCCAAGCGTCAGCAGCGCGGCCGAAGCGGCGAGCGCAATACGCAGTGCAATACGCATGATAATCCTCTCATGTATCCGGCCGCTGTTCCATGCGGCTCTGTGAGCGGTGCTTTTGACCGCCCGCTGGTGGCGATACTCCCACTCTTTCCCCGAAAAAAGCAACTGCAAAACAATGGCTCTGGGGATTTGCATTCCCGGCCAAAGATGACGCAAGGTTAGAGGTCGGGAACAAGTTTAGCGGCGGCTGAAAGCTGTTTCGCCGGCGCGCTCAGCGCCCCAAGCCCGAGACGCTTTCGACGAAGTCGGCTATCGATTTGACGTCGTCGAGATCGAAGACCGGCAGGCTCCCGCCTTCGGCAGCGAAGTCCGCGGCGATGGCGACGATGTTTGGATCATTGACTGACAGCGGCGTCCTGTCCTTGGCCTCAAGGCGGCGCGTCTCGATCTTCTTGTGCGCCTCGCGCTTGTAGCCTTCGACCAGCACGATGTCGGATAGCGCCAGCCGCGCCAGGATCGCCTCCAGCGTCGGCTCATCCTCATCGCGCAATTCGTGCATCAGCGCCCAGCGTCGGCCCGATACGACCGCGACCTCGGTGGCGCCGGCCTCGCGGTGGCGAAAGGAGTCCGCGCCAGGCTTGTCGATGTCGAAATCATGATGGGCGTGCTTGACCGTCGAGACCGTCCAGCCGCGCCGCACCAATTCGGCGACCAGCTTCTCGGTCAGTGTCGTCTTGCCGGAGTTCTTCCAGCCGGTGATGCCAAAAACGCGCCTGTTCATTCCTCGATGCTCTGCAGCAGTCGCTCGGCGATCGCAAGATCGTCCGGCATGTTGATGTTGAAGAACGGGTCGATCTGCTGCCCGCCCGACGCCATCATTGGAAACTCCACGTCGACGACGTCGTGCCGGTCGATGAAGGCGGAGACCCGCCGGTTGTCCTCGTCGACCAGGAACCGGCGCAAGGCGTCATGCAGGCCAAGCGGCCAGAGCGCAAATGTCGGATGCCGCCTGCCGCCGGAGCTGGCGACAGTGATCGCTCCGGGCTTTGTGGCGGCGGCCGTAGCCAGCCGCTCGATCAGATCTTTCGGGAAAAAAGGCGTGTCGCCGGCGACAGTGACGACGGCATCGCAGGCGATCGACGCCCACTCGATGCCGGTCAGTATCCCGGCAAGCGGCCCGGCGTGGCCTTCCACCGTATCGGCAAGCACCGGCAGCCCGAACCGGGCGAAGCGCGCCGGATCGCCGTTGGCGCTCAGCGCCAGCGGCCCGACCTGTGGAACGAGGCGCGCCACGACGTGGTCGAGCAGGCTGCGGCCGCCGAGCACAAGCAGGGTCTTGTCGCCGCCGCCCATGCGCCGTGACTGGCCGCCGGCCAGGATGATGCCCGCTATGTTCTGGTCCATCGTGCGCTGTCTTCTAGCTGCCGGATCGCAAAGTCTCGGCGATCCTTGGGGCTGGCCTATATGCCGTCCGGCGCCATGTCAGGTCCAGCGCTTTCGGCGGCGGTCTGCCGTCGGCCGACGATGCGCTCGCGGTAGAGCGCGTAGAGGCCGGAGCCGACGATGATGGCGGCGCCGACGATCATCGGCAGGTCGGGGACATCGCCGAAGATGACGAGGCCGAGCAGGATCGACCAGAGCAGGGCGGTGTAGCGGAACGGCGCAATGAAGGAGATGTCGCCGGAGCGCATCGCCATGATGATAAATTGGTAGCCGATCAGCACCAGCACTGCGGCCAGCGCCAGCAGCGCCGTGGCCTTGCCGCTCATCGGCGTCCAGCCGCCCATCGGCGCAAGCAGCGCAGCGCCCAGCACCGTCATGGCCAGCGCCGTGGCGGTCGATACCAGAAGCGTCGGGATCGCTTGCGGGATGCGCCTGGTGGAGAGATCGCGCACCGCGCAGCAGGCGACACTCGCCAGCGCCAGCAGCGAATAGATGCTGAAGCCTTCGAAGCCCGGCCGCACGATAACCAGCACGCCGGCAAAGCCGACGGCGATCGCCAGCCAGCGCCGCCAGCCGACACCCTCGTTGAAGAACAGCGCCGCGGCCATCGTAACCGCCAGCGGCAGCGCCTGCAGCACCGCCGAGACATTGGCGATCGGCAGATGCGCCAGCGCGACCAGGAACGAGACCGTTGCGCCGGCTTCGCCGGCCACGCGCATAGCCACCATCGGCTGCAGCATCGAGCGTGGTGCGGCCAGCGCGCCGCGCTGCCAGGCAAGCAGGCCGACGAACAGCGAGGCGAAGGCCCCCCGGATCAGCATGACCTGCGCCATGTTCATCGATTCGGAGGAGAATTTGGTGATCGCGTCGTTGAGGGTGAAGCCGACCATGGCCACCATCATGAACAGCGCGCCGCGCAGGTTTGGCGAAAGGGGCAAGGGCGTCACCGGTTGTGCTTTGGATCAGCCTCTATCAGCGAGCCGCAAAACAGCAACGTCAAAGCACTGGGCCACAGCCTTTCGCCGTGGCCCGCAAAGATCCGCGCGAAGGCGAAGGACTTACTTCGGCGTCAGCACTTCGGTGCCGCTGCCTTCCTTGCCGGCGATGGTCCAGAGGCCGTGCAGCGAGCCGTCTTCCTCGACCTTATAGACGACGAGGCCGATCTCCTTGCCCATCACATAGCCGGCGGAGAAAGCATTGTCGTTGCGCATGCAGATGCCGTCGGACGACGAACCGCCGGTTTCCCAATGGATGGTGCAGGTCGTCTCGCTGGTCAGCGTGATAGTCGCTTCGCCGCCATAGGCGGAGCCGTCGAAATTGGTGCCTGCGACTGTATATTTGCCGCCGATCGACTGCGCCGCCGCCGGTGCCGCGGCAAAGCCGAGCATTGCAAGGGCAACAATGAATTTGCGCATGTTGTATTCCCCCTGTGAGTGACAAAATCACGTCCACGCGAAGGCTAGGCTGGAACATCGAGTCGGTAAATCCGCTGCCCTTTAGCGGACAAGGATTATTCCGTGGTGTGGCGCAAAATGCTCACGGCCCTTCAAGGCTGCCCGCGATGGCGCCAACAAGCGGATCGTATTTCGATTTCACTGCTTGCGGATACTCAATCCAGACCGTGCGGATGACGCCGTCCTTTCCGAACAGGCGACGCTCATAGAAGATCTTGCCGTCCTTGATGCCGGACAGCACGGCCCAGTCCTTGCCGGCCTTGCTGTAGGTGATCTTGTAGCCTGGCTCGGTGCTGGCCTTCTCGGCGGCGACAAAGCCTTTCGGCGTATCGTCATCGATGTTGAGGATGCCGGAGCAGATCAGGCTGGCTCCGTCGGGCGCGCTCCATTGCTGCCCGTCGCCATTCTCCGGCTCGGGCTGACGGATGCTGAAGATCTCGCCCGGGAAGGTGCAGACAGTGCCGAAGCGCTGATTGGTGTAGGTGAACGGCGCGGCGCCGGCGGCGGCTGCCAGGCTCAACGCCGCGACGGCCAGGATCGGGAAAACACGTTTCATGCCAGCCTCCAGTCGATCGTCGGAGGCGATCCTTGCACGAAACTGGCGAGAAAATCAGCCGCCGGTCACACTCATATGGCGGGAGACCGATGGGCGGCTGGTGCGGCGGTCGATGATGAAGTCGTGCCCCTTGGGCTTGCGCCCGATCGCCTCGTCGATTGCCGCCGAGACCAGTTCGTTGCCTTCGGACGCACGCAACGGCGCCCGGAGGTCGGCTGCGTCTTCCTGGCCCAGGCACATATAGAGCGTGCCGGTGCAGGTCAGCCTGACGCGGTTGCAGCTTTCGCAGAAATTATGCGTCATCGGGGTGATGAAGCCGAGCCTGCCGCCGGTCTCGGCGACATGGACATAGCGGGCCGGCCCGCCGGTCTTGTAGGGGATGTCGTTCAGCGTGAACTGACGCTCGAGTGAGGCCCTGAGCAGGGACAACGGCAGATACTGGTCGGTGCGGTCGGCGTCGATCTCGCCCATCGGCATGGTTTCGATGACGGTGAGGTCCATGCCGCGGCCATGCGCCCAGCGCAGCATCTCAGGCAGCTCCAGGTCATTGAAATCCTTCAGCGCCACGGCGTTGAGCTTGACCTTCAGCCCCGCCGCCTGCGCGGCGTCGATGCCTTCCATGACCTTGCCGAGATGGCCCCAGCGGGTGATCTGGTGGAACTTGTCGGCGTCGAGCGTGTCCAGCGAGACATTGATGCGCCTGACCCCGCAATCGGCGAGTTCCGCGGCAAAGCGCGACAGCTGCGAGCCGTTGGTGGTCAGCGTCAGTTCTTCCAGCGCGCCGCTCTTCAGATGGCGCGACAACTGGCGCACCAGATGCATGATGTTCTTGCGCACCAGCGGTTCGCCGCCGGTGAGACGCAGTTTCCGCACACCCTTCTCGATGAAGACGGTGCAGAGCCGGTCGAGCTCTTCCAGCGACAGCAGATCCTTCTTGGGCAGGAAGGTCATATCCTCGGCCATGCAATAGGTGCAGCGGAAATCGCAGCGGTCGGTGACCGACACCCTGAGATAGCTGATCGTTCGACCGAAGGGATCGATCATATCCATGTTGCAAGCATTTCCCGTGACCTCGAGCAGCGGCGCTGCAAGCGTTATATATGGCTATGTGATACGATCCGCTGCTTCATTCAAGATAGCCGCTCTCGATCTTTGGTAACATTCCCCGGCCGACATTGCATGTCGGCTGCGCTCCAATGGCCTTTTCGCCTGCGGCGAAGCAGCGTAGGGAAGGGTTGAAACGACGCAGGAACGATCCGCATGACCGCGCCGAAGGAACTCCGGGTCTCGAAGGACCGCAAGCTGCTTACCGTCACCTTTGCGGACCACCAGCCGTTCGAATTGCCGGCCGAGCTGCTGCGCGTGCTGTCGCCCTCGGCGGAAGTGCAGGGCCATTCGCCGGAGCAGCGCGTGACCGTGCCCGGCAAGCGCAATGTCGCCATCCTCAAGATAGAGCCGGTCGGCAACTATGCGGTGCGCATCACCTTCGACGATTTCCACGACACTGGGATATTCACGTGGAACTACCTGCACACGCTGGGTCACGAGAAGGAGGCGCGCTGGAGCGCCTATCTCGCCGAGCTGGCGGAGAAGGGGCTCGGCCGCGACCGTTAGGCCGTGTCATCCGCACTGTCGTCAGGGCGTCATGGATGTGGAGTAGCGCCGGCAAAGGTTTGGAGACAAAAAGATGTCGGTCATCACAACGGTCGAACAGCTCGAAGCGCTCTATGGGGCTCCAGGCGAAGCCTCGATCGTCAAGGAACTCGACCACATCATCCCCGAATACGCCGCCTTCATCGAGGCCTCGCCCTTCGCGGCACTGGCGACCGCCGGGCCGGAGGGGCTCGACTGCTCGCCGCGCGGCGATCTCGGCGGCTTCGTGCGCATCCACGACCAACAGACGCTGATGATGCCTGACCGCCGCGGCAACAACCGCGCCGATTCGCTGAAGAACATCATCCGCGACCCTCGCGTCGGCCTCTTGTTCCTGGTGCCCGGATCGGGCACCACGCTGCGCGTCAATGGCAGGGCTCACATCACCACCGACGCCGGGCTCTGCGCCTCCTTCAGCGTCGACGGCAAACCTGCACGTTCGGTCACCGTGATTGCCGTCGATTCGGTCTATTTCCAATGCGCCCGCGCCATCGTCCGGTCGGAGCTGTGGAACCCGGCGAAGCATGTCGATCCGAAAGCGCTGCCGACGCCCGGCCAAATACTGGAAATCACCAGCCGGAAAAACATCGACGGCGAAACCTACGACAGGGAATGGCCCGAGCGGGCAAAGAAGACGATGTGGTAGATTCAGGTGAGGCTGGCGTGCAAATGGCGGCCTCCTGCGCTTCCTGTGCTCACGCACGTTAAGTACGCTTCGCTCCGGTTATCGGAGGCCATCATCTTCGGCGCATCCTGACCTGCATCTCGGTGCGCCGGCGCTTATGCTTCCTTCAGCACATCGGCGATCTTGCGCATCTGCTCACCGATCATGTCGCACTGCTCCGCAGTCGACTGGCTCATCGCCTTCTCGATCAGCGCCATGTGAACCTTCAGCGCCTGCATCAGCAGGGCTTCGCCTTCCACGGTCAGGCTTAGCCTGAGCACGCGCTTGTCCTTCTCGTCGCCCTCGCGGCGCAGCAGGCCGCGGGTCTCCAGCTGCGGCAAGAGCATGGTGATGTTGGAGCGCCCGACCAAGAGCTTGCGGGCAAGGTCATGCTGCGACATGCCGGGATGGCGGTAGAGGTTCATCAGAACGTCGAGCTGTGCCGGCTTGAGATCCAACGGTGCCAGTTTCACCGCCAGCGTGCGCTCCACCACATGGCAGGCGCGCGCCACCGCGACCCAGTTGCGAAAGCGCGGGTTGTCCCAGGGCAGGTCTTGCTTAATGTTCATGTTTGAACTATTATGTTCATGCTTGAACGAATGGATGGATCGACACTATGGCATCATTTGGTCTGAAGGTCATCCGGGGCGTGTTCGGCGCGGCCGAGCATGTGGCACCTCGCCTCAGCGGTCGCGCCGCGTTCGAACTGTTCTGCCGCACGCCGAACGTCAAGGCGCTGAGCGACGGCGAGCGCCGCGCTGTCGAGCGGGCCGCGGCCTTCATGGCCGAGGCGCGGCATCATCGGCTGAAGACGAAGAAGGGCTGTGTCATGGTGCATGAATTCCGGCCCGAGCCGGGCAGGGCGCCGGCCAGCACCGTGCTCGTCATCCATGGCTGGCGTTCGCGCACCGAATATATGCGCGCGCTGATCGAAGGATATCGCGGCGCCGGCTACAAGGTTGTCTCGCTCGACCTTCCGGGCCACGGCCAATCGCAGGGCCGCCGTCTGAACATGGTCAACGCGGTCGAGGCGGCAAGGGTCGCCGGCGAATGGTTCGG
>NZ_RZOT01000183.1:0-10380 GCF_003999085.1 Mesorhizobium sp. M4A.F.Ca.ET.090.04.2.1 | reverse complement strand
TCGGCCTGATCCGGCTGGCCGAGCCGGCGGACGCGCCGACGATCAAGGTCGCCCATGAGGCAGCGCCAGACAGCGGCAAGACCACGGTCATCGGTTGGGGCAAGATGCAGGACGGCACCTTCCCGACGGCGCTGATGGTCGCCGATCTCGACCTGCAGCCGAACGCGACCTGCAACAGCGGCATCAAGGACATCTACGCCCGCGACCTGAAGGCGGCACTTGGCGATCTCTCCCACCGCATGCGCTATTCGGAAAAGGGCATCGACGCGGCGGCCAGCGCCATTGCCGCCGACATGTCGGATCCGCTGACCAGCAACATGATCTGCGCCGGCACCGCCAGCGGCGAGCGCGATGCCTGCAATGGCGACAGTGGCGGGCCGCTGTTCATGGCCGGCGCCGACGGCCCGGTCCAGATTGGCGTCGTTTCCTGGGGCGAAGGGCCGAATGACGGCAGTGCGGCCTGCGGCCACAAGAACGCCTACGGCATCTATACGCGGCTGGCCAATTATTCCGGCTGGATCGAGGAGAAGATGAAGACCACGCCGGCGCCCGCAAAGCCCAAGGCGGGCGTCGGCACCGCTCAGAAGCCGGCCAAGCCCTGAGCCTGCCACCGCTCTCAAAACAGAAACGGCGGGCAAAGCCCGCCGTTTCCTTTCATGCCATGCCGGCGCCGTCTACTTGCGTGGCGGGCCCTTGCGTTCCGCCGAGGCTGCCCACAAATTGATGTCGGCCTCGCGCGCGTAGCTGTCGATCTCGGCCAGTTCCGCATCGCTGAAGTCGAGCGCCTTCAGCGCGCCGACGCAATCCTCGACCTGTTCCGGCCGGCTGGCGCCGATCAGCGCCGAGGTAACCCGGCCCCTGCGCAACACCCAGGCCAGCGCCATCTGCGCCAGCGTCTGGCCGCGACGCCCGGCAATGGCGTTCAGCGCCTTGATGTTGGTGATCGTCTTGTCGTTGATGAAGGCGGGCCTGAGCGACTTGCCCTGGGATGCGCGGCTGCCCTCCGGGATGCCGCCCAGATACTTGTCGGTCAGCATGCCTTGCGCCAGCGGCGAGAACACGATCGAGCCGACGCCGAGCCCTTCCAGCGTGTCGAGCAGCCCGTCCTCCTCGACCCAGCGGTTGAGCATCGAATAGCTCGGCTGGTGGATGACGCAGGGCGTGCCGAGCTGCTTCAATATGTCGGCCGCCTCACGCGTGCGTTGCGAGTTGTAGGACGAGATGCCCGCATAGAGCGCCTTGCCCGAGCGCACCGCATGGTCGAGCGCGCCCATCGTCTCTTCCAGCGGCGTATCGGGGTCGAAACGGTGCGAATAGAAGATGTCGACATAGTCGAGGCCCATCCGCTTCAGGCTCTGGTCGAGGCTGGCAAGCACATATTTGCGCCCGCCCCACTCGCCATATGGCCCCGGCCACATCTCGTAGCCGGCCTTGGTCGAGATGATCAGCTCGTCGCGATAGGCGGCGAAATCGGTGCGCAGGATTTCACCGAAGGCAGTCTCCGCCGAGCCGGGCGGCGGACCATAGTTGTTGGCGAGATCGAAATGCGTGATGCCGAGATCGAAGGCCCGGCGCACGATCGCCTGCTTGGTCTTGTGCGGCGTGTCGTTGCCGAAATTGTGCCACAGCCCGAGCGAGATCGCGGGCAGCTTCAGGCCGGACCGCCCACAGCGGTTGTAGAGCATTTTCTCGTAACGGTTTTCGGCGGCGACGTAGGGCATGGGAAATCCTCGCATCTGAACGGATTGGGCATGGTTCACCGCAACGCGATGACCATGCCCTGCGGCCCACCCTTTACCCTCTCCCCAAGGGAAGCGGGAGAGGGCTGGTAAAAATTATCGATAATCGCAGCGATCTACTTCTTCTTGACCAGCAGGTCCTTTGCTTCCTTGACGCCAAGTGCGGCTGGCCGCTCGCAGGTCGTCTGCATGGCAACGAACTTGCCCGTTTCGCCCGAGCGCAACAGGCCGGTCATCACATCGACGGCGTGCAGCGCCAGCTCCATCGAACAGCGATGCGGCCGTCCCTCGGCGATCGCCAGCGCCATGTCGGCGAGGCCGGCGGTGCGGTAGTTGGCCATCATTCCTTGCGAATGCATTTCGTTCGGGACGCCGAACGGATGCTTCCATTTCGGCAGCTTCTTGACCGGTTTCGCCGCCTCGGTGAAACGCACGTCGCCACCGAAGAAATTGGGATCCGGCACATACACTGATCCGGCCTCGCCATAGAGCTCCATCGGCGCATGACCATGGCTCCAGACATCCCAACTGGTGTTGAGCGTCACCACCGCACCGTTCTCGAATTCCAGCAAGCCGTGGATGGTGGTCGGCGTGTTGACCGGGATTTTCTCGCCCGCGCGCGGTTTGGACGAAATCGTCCGTTCCTTGGCCGGCGTCGAGGCGAAGGCCGCGACCTGCTTCACCGGCCCGACCAACTGGATCAGATTGGTGATGTAATATGGCCCGATGTCGAGAACCGGGCCGGCGCCGGGCTGGAAAAAGAAGTCCGGATTGGGATGCCAGTGCTCCATGCCATGACCCATCACATGGCAGGTGCCGCTGGTGATCTTGCCGAGCGCGCCGGTGTCGATCAGGTTGCGCACCAGCTGATGCGCGCCGCCAAGGAAGGTGTCCGGCGCCGAGCCGATGCGCAGTCCCTTCTTCTCGGCTCGGCCTTTCAGGTCGAGCCCCTCCTTGATCGACAGCACGAACGGCTTTTCCGAATAGACATGCTTGCCTGCGTCGAGCACCTCTTTCGATACCTCGTAGTGCACCGCGGGAATCGTCAGGTTGACGATAATGTCGATATCGTCCGCCTTGAGCAGCCCCTCGACCGTCTCGGCGCGCAGCTTGAACTCCTTCGCCCGCGCCTTCGCAGCGTCCATGTTGATGTCGGCGCAGGCGCGCATCTCGATGCCGCGGAACAGCGGCGCCAGCGAGAAATACGCTTTCGAGATGTTGCCGCAGCCGATAACGCCGATACCCAGTTTCTTTGCCATGTCGATTGTTCCTAGTAAGCCTTGACGGATGCAATGGAGCGGCGGGCGAAGCGCTCGATGTCGTTGGGGTTGTCCTGCTCCATGACAAAGTACCTGGCGGCGCTCTTGGCCCGCAACGTCTTGATCAGGCCGGCCCAGTCGATCGTGCCATGGCCGACATCCGACCAGCCGTCTTCGTCAAGGCCTTCGCCCGGCTTGGCGATGTCCTTGACATGGACGGCGCTGATGCGCTTGCCGTGCTTCTCGATCCAGGGCAGCGGATCCTCGCCGCCACGCACCACCCACGCGACGTCCATCTCCCAGCCGATGTCGGGCGCGACGGCAAACATGTGGTCCTGTGGCACCGAGCCGTCGGCAAGCTTCTTGAACTCGAAATCATGATTGTGCCAGGCAAAGCCATAGCCGGCCTTCTTTGCCGTCTCGCCCACCTTGGCCAGCCGTTCGCCGAAACCGCGCCAGCCGGCGGCATCGGCCGGCCTCTGCTCGATGACCAGATAGGGGCAGATCAAAAGCGTGACGCCGAGCGCATCGGCGATTTTGCGCACGCCGTCGAAGTCCTTCTCCAGCGCGTCGATCGAGAAATGCCCCGTGGGCATGGCCAGCCGGTTCTTGTCGAGCTCGGCGCGGAAGGCCTTGGGATCATCATAGACGCTGCCGAATCCTTCGACCTGGCTGTAACCGAGCTTGCCGAGCGTCTGCAGCACGCCGTCCCACGGCTGGAAATTGCGGGCGCTATAAAGTTGGAATGACCAGTTCATCGTCTCTATTCCGTTTTTACTTGGGGGATGGATCTGTTGGGATGTATCTAAAGGCGGTTGCCGGATTGGGCGTCGAAGAGCGAGGCGCGCATCGGATCGAAACCGATACTGACCGAATCCGCGTTGCTTGGCGTGCGCTCCGATGTCACCCTGACGGTGAAATTCTGCCCGCCGAGCTTAAGCCAGACCAGCGTGTCGGAACCCATCGGCTCCACCACCTCGACATTCGCCGTCGCCGAAAACGGCCAGCCCGCGCCGCTGTTGAAGGCTACATGCTCGGGCCGGATGCCGAACACGGCCGGTCCCGGCGCCGGCTCCTTCTCGAAGGCATAGGTGCCAAGCGGAATGCGCACATCCTCGACGGCGAAATGCCAGTTGCCGTTGTCCTTCTCCAGACTGCCGTCGATGAAGTTCATCGCCGGCGAACCGAGGAAGCCGGCAACGAAGCGGTTGACTGGCCGGTTGTAGATCGTCTGTGGCGCATCGAGCTGCTGGATGACCCCGCCCCTCATGACGGCGATGCGGTCGGCGAGCGTCATCGCCTCGATCTGGTCGTGGGTGACGTAGATCATCGTGTTCTCGAGCTTGCGGTGCAGGAGCTTGATCTCGACGCGCAGTTCCGAGCGCAGTTTGGCGTCGAGATTGGAAAGCGGCTCGTCGAACAGGAAGACATCGACATCGCGCACCAGCGCCCGTCCGATCGCCACGCGCTGGCGCTGGCCGCCGGAGAGCGCCGAAGGCTTGCGCTGCAACAGCGGCTCGATCTGCAGGATCTCCGCCGCCCGCGCGATGCGTTTGGCGATCTCTTCCTTCGGTACGCCGGCAACGCGCAGTCCGAACGAGAGGTTCTTCTCCACCGTCATCTGCGGATAGAGCGCGTAGGACTGGAACACCATGCCGATGCCACGGTCCTTGGGCTCTTCCCAGGTGACGTTCTTGCCCTTGATGAAGATGCGACCGTCCGAGATGTCGAGCAGGCCGGCGATGCAGTTGAGCAGGGTGGACTTGCCGCAGCCCGACGGCCCGAGCAGCACGATGAACTCTCCCTCGGCGACGTCGAGGTTGAGAGTCTCCAGCACTGACACCGACCCGAAATTCAGCGACAGGTCCTGGATCGACACGCTAGGATTGGCGATGTCCATCATCATCCTTTCACCGCGCCGGCGGCGATGCCGCGCACGAAAAGCTTGCCGGAAATGAAGTAGACGATGAGCGGCACGAGGCCGGTCAGGATGGTGGCGGCCATGTTGACGTTGTACTCCTTCACGCCCTGCACCGAATTGACGATATTGTTGAGCTGCACCGTCATCGGATAAGTGTCCGGCCGCGTGTAGACGACGCCGAACAGGAAGTCGTTCCAGATGCCGGTGACCTGCAGGATGACGGCGACGACGAAGATCGGCAGCGACATCGGCAGCATGATGCGCAGATAGATACCCCAGAAGCCGGCGCCGTCGACGCGCGCCGCCCTGAACAGCTCTTCCGGCATCGAGGAGAAATAGTTGCGGAACAGAAGCGTCAGGATCGGCATGCCGAAGATCGAATGCACGATCACCAGGCCGCTCAGGCTGCCATAGAGGCCGATCTCGCGCAGGATGATGACGATCGGGTAGATCATCACCTGATAGGGGATGAAGGCGCCGACGATGAGGATGACGAAAAACGTGTCGGCACCCTTGAAGCGCCAGTTGGCGAGCGCGTAGCCGTTTACCGAGGCGATCGCGATCGACAGGATCACCGAGGGGACGGTGATACGCACCGAATTCCAGAAGCCGCGCGAGAGCCCGTCGCAATTGAGGCCGGTGCAGGCCTGCGACCACGCCTTGACCCAAGGCTCGAAGGTGATCTCCAGCGGCGGCGAGAAGATGTTGCCGAGGCGGATCTCCGGCATGCCCTTGAGCGAGGTGACGACCATCACATAAAGCGGCAGGAGGTAGTAGACCGCCACCACGATCAGCGTGCCATAGAGAAAGATGTTGCGGCGCGAGAACACGTGCCGCGGCTTCGGCCCGCTCGGTTCCGTGGCTTCGCGCCTGAGAGCATCGGCGGTGCTGGGCAGGGGGATGGCAAGCTCAGACACGCTTCTTGCCTCCGAATTCGAGATAGGCCCACGGCACGATGACGATCACCACCGACAACAGCATCATGGTCGATGCGGCAAAGCCCTGGCCGAGGTTCTGGGCGAAGAACATGTAGTCGTAGACGTATTTTGCCGGCACCTCGGAGGCGATGCCGGGCCCGCCGCTGGTCTGGGCCACCACCAGGTCATAGACCTTGACGATGCCGGCGGCGATGATGACCAGCGTGGTGATGAAGACCGGCCGCATCATCGGAATGACGATGAACAGATAGGTCTTCCACATCGGAATCCCGTCCACCCGCGCTGCCTTCCAGATATCCTCATCGATGCCGCGCAGGCCGGCGAGCATCAGGCACATGACGAGCCCGGTGCCTTGCCATAGCGCCGCGATCGATATGCCGTAGATGACGATGCTGGAATTGTAGAGCGGATCGAAGCTGAAGCTTGTCCAGCCGAGGCTTCGCACCACGCCCTGAATGCCGAAGTCCGGATTGAGCAGCCACTGCCATACCAGGCCGGTGACGATGAACGAGAGCGCGAAGGGATAGAGGAAGATCGTGCGGAATGTGTCTTCGAAGCGGATTTTCTGGTCGAGCAACGCGGCGAGGATGAAGCCGATCGCCAGCGAGAACACCAGCGAAATGACGCCATAGATCAAGAGGTTCTCGATCGAGATCAGCCAGCGCGGCGTCGCCCACAACCGGTAATACTGGTCGAGGCCGACGAAGTTTAGCCGCGGCAGCAGTTTCGAGTTGGTGAAGGAATAGAGCACCGTCCATGCGGTGCCGCCGACGAAAACCACCAGCGCGGTGAGGATCATCGGGATCGAGGCGACCTTCGCATTGAGGTTGCGGAAAAGCTGGTTGGGGCGTTCGCTCTTGCTCATCTCGACAGCCGGGCTGGGGCAATGACGACATCACGCTCCTGACCCCGGATAGGCTGGGGCCAGGAGCTGGCGGGGGCGCCGTAATCAGTCGGCAAAAGCAATCAGTCCGCCGAAGCGATGATGTCGGCGAAACGCTTCTGCGCGTCTTCTACGGTCAAGTCCGGCTTGGCGAAGAATTCGGAGAAGAGATCCTCCTTCTGCTTCTGGCTGTCCTGCGACATCAACTGGTCGGTCCAGGGCATGACGCTGCCCTTGGCCAGGATGTCGAGGCCCTTCTTCATGCAGTCATTCGCCGCTTGCAGGTCGACGTCGCCGCGCACCGGCAGCGAGCCCTTCTTCAGGTTGAAGGCAACCTGCGTCTTGGGATCGAGCAGCGTTTCGGCCAGCACTTCCTGCGCCTTGGACTTGTCGGCGTCCTTCAGCAGCGGGAAGTAGAAGGCATCGCCGCCGGTGGCAATCACCTCGTTCAGCCCAAGGCCTGGAAGGCAGGTATAGTCCTTGCCGGCGGTCTGGCCGGCGACCTGGAATTCGCCCTGTGCCCAGTCGCCCATGATCTGGCCACCGGCCTTGCCGGTGATGACGAGATTGGTTGCCTGGTTCCAGTCCTGCACATTGGTGTTCTTCGCCATCTTGCGGGCATCGTCCGCGGCCTTGAATACCTTGGCGACCTCGGGCCCGGCGGCGAATTTCGCGTCCTTGTCCTTGTAGACCTTGAGGAAGGTATCGGTGCCGCCGACAGCCGCGAGCAGCACGTCGAAGGCGCCGGAGGCCTGCCAGGGCTGCCCACCGACGGCGAGCGGGATGATGCCTGCCTTCTCCAGCGCAGGGGCGGCCGCCACATATTCATTCCAGTTCTTCGGCACCGGCACGCCGGCCTTTTCGAAGGCCGCGTTGGACAGCCACAGCCATTGCCAGGAATGGATGTTGACCGGCACGCAATAGATCTTGCCGTCGATGGTGCAGCTGTCGAGCAAGCTCTTCGGCCGCACGACTTCCGTCCATTTGCCCTTGGTGGCGATATCGGTGAGGTCGCGCATCAGGCCGGCCTGCACCAGCTCTTCCGCCTGCCTGCCGTGGTTGAACTGGGTGGCGCCCATCGGGTCGCCGCCGGTGATGCGGCTGATCATGATCGGCCGCGCCGTGCCGCCGGAACCGGCGATGGCGCCGTCGACCCAGTGATTGCCCGTTGCGTCGAAGGCCTTGGCCAGCTCGGCAACAGCCGCCGCTTCGCCGCCGGACGTCCACCAATGGGTGACTTCCAGATCGGTCGCGGCCGCCGGACCGGCGAACTGCAGCGCGGCCGTCGCCGCCAGCGCAGCAGTCAGGATTTTGTATCGCATTTCGGTTCCTCCCAAGAATCTGAAACGTTACAGATTTTCGATACGGCAATTGCACGATATGCGCAACCCCTTACGCAAAGGCCGCTTCGATATTTTTCGGAGCGCGAACAAAATAGTTCCGCCGGGCACGAGTTTGTGCACCGCAATACGCAAAGCTGCGCTGCAAAACGCTAGAAGCTGGTAAAAAACTTGCTCGAAACGCCTTTCGCGCTGATTCCCAACGACTTTCCGAGCCGGGCGAGCAAGCCGGGAAAAAGCAGACCTGGGGCCGGCACGGACAACGGTCGTGACAATCTGTAACGTTTCAGTGTATGGGAGTTTTGTCGGACTGGAAGCTACCCGCCTGACGATAGCGGGCGATTGCCGGCCGACCCGGCGACTGCTATGCGCCTGACGGGCGGGACGATATGGACAGGGACCAGACGGACAGGGATGGCGAAGCGCCGGCCAGGCCGACGCTAAAGACGCTTGCCTTCATGACGGGGCTGGGCGTCACCACCGTGTCGCGCGCCTTGAAGGACGCCCCCGAGATCGGCGCCGAGACCAGGCGGCGCGTGCAACTCGTCGCCAGGCAGATAGGCTACCGGCCGAACCGCGCCGGCGTGCGCCTCAGGACCGGCAAGACCAATGTCATCAGCCTCGTGCTCAACACCGAGCGCGAGATCATGAGCTTTGTTTCGGACATCATCTACGGTGTCTCGGAGGTGATCGCCGACACGCCCTATCACCTGATCGTCACGCCCTATTCGCGCTCGCAGGATCCGCTGGATCCGATCCGCTATCTGGTCGAGACGGGCTCGGCCGACGGCATCATCATTTCGCGCACCCAGCCGGACGATCCGCGCGCCCGCTACATGCTGGAGCGCGGCATTCCCTTTGCCACGCACGGCCGCACCGACATGGGGCTCGTGCACCCCTATCATGATTTCGACAACTACGCCTTCGCAGGCGAGGCGGTGCGCTATCTCGCCGGCATCGGCCGCAGCCGGCTCGCCCTGGTGACGCCACCGGTCGGCCTCACCTACTATGGCCATACGCTGAACGGCTTTGCCGATGCGCTGAGTGAAGTCGGCGCCAGCGAGGTGCCGTTCAACACCGTGTCCATCGACCAGTCGA
This sequence comes from Mesorhizobium sp. M4A.F.Ca.ET.090.04.2.1, assembly GCF_003999085.1. Classification (NCBI taxonomy): domain Bacteria; kingdom Pseudomonadati; phylum Pseudomonadota; class Alphaproteobacteria; order Hyphomicrobiales; family Phyllobacteriaceae; genus Mesorhizobium; species Mesorhizobium sp. M4A.F.Ca.ET.090.04.2.1. The sequence continues at coordinate 1,202 of NZ_RZOT01000183.1, read as the reverse complement.
TCGAGCAGATCAGGATGCGGACGGCGCAGCTGATGCGGCGCCGGGACCGGCCGGACGGCTTCGTCAGCAGCGCCGCCGCGGCGACGCTCGCCGTCGTCGCCGGCATCGAGGATGCCGGCCTGAAGCTCGGCCGCGACGTCGACGTGGTGTCGAAGCAGTCGTCGGAACTGCTGCATCTGTTCCGGCGGGAACTGCTGGTCGTCAACGAGAACTTCCGCCTCGCCGGCTCCGAGCTGGCCCGCTCGGTGCTCGGCTGGATCGGCGGCGCCGAACCCGGCTCGCTGCAATCGCTCAGCACGCCGAGCGAGGTTCAGCCCTATCGCAGCTGATTGGCGCGACTTGAAAGGCAGGTCAGGCCGAGTCGGAGTCGAAGACGAGCGCGCGGCGATCAAACTGGGTGGCTTCCGGGAACCGGAGCGGAGCGTACTTGAAGTACGTGAGCACGCGCATGACCCCGAAAATCAGAAAGATTTTCGGAAAGGATCATGCGCTAGAGCAATTCCAGGAAAACTGTGTAACGGTTTTCCGTCCGGAATTGCGCAGAAACAATTAGTTAGAGCGGGTCGGCGATTCTATGAAACGCTGAACCGCTCTAAGTCAAAATGCTACAGCGTCCTTTGCGCGCCCGTCCGGACGCGCGGCGCTGTAGAAGCGCAGGAGGCCGCCATTTGCAGGCCGGCCTTACCTGCCCTTAGGCCGCGCCGCTGCCCCAGGGTCCATGGAACGCGCCCTGCTCGCCGATGCGCTCGAAGCCGTGCGCGCCGAAGAAATCACGTTGCGCCTGGATCAGATTGGAGGTGCCACGCCCCTGGCGGTAGCTGTCGAAGTAAGCGAGCGCCGACGACAGCGCCGGCACCGGCGAGCCGGCTTCCGACGCCCGCGCCACGATCCTGCGCAGTGAAGGATGCGCCTCCTGCATCATGGCGATGAAGGCCCGCGCCATCAGCAGGTTCGTCGACGCGCTGCCAGAGCCGAACGCCTCGGCCATCGTGTCCAGCATCTGCGAGCGGATGATGCAGCCGGCGCGCCAGATCTTGGCGATGGTCGGCATCGGCAGGCTCCAGTTGAATTCCTTCGAGGCGCCGCTCATCACCGCGAAACCCTGCGCGTAGGCGGCGATCTTGCCGGCGAACAGCGCCAGCTCGAGATCCTTGAGCAGGGCGGCCTTGTCGCCAGCGATCTTGGCGACGCCGATATTGCCA
>NZ_RZOT01000182.1:0-10399 GCF_003999085.1 Mesorhizobium sp. M4A.F.Ca.ET.090.04.2.1 | reverse complement strand
CCTCTATGCCCAGCCGCTCTGCCTCGCGCTGCGCCGGCGACGGCGTCAACTCAAGCCCGCGCCGGCCGGCGGCGCGTGGCGGCTGGGTGTAGACGGCGACGATCTCGTGACCCGCTTCGGCAATCGCGCGCAGCGTCGGCACGGAAAATTCCGGCGTGCCCATGAAGATGACGCGAAGCGACATTTTGTCGTGCAATCCTATTTTCGTGCTGGCTTAGGCGCCCACTTCAAAAGGGTTTACAAGCTTCAGGTCAAGCCCGTCGAAATCGCGCACGTCGCGCGTTGCGAGCGTGGCGTCGTGGGCCAGACATATGGCGGCAATCATGGCGTCAGAGAGGCTGATGGGACGCCCCACTGCCTCCCGTGCAGCACGCAGCTTCCCAGCAAGCGCAGGGATCGAACCGGAGAAATCGACGACACGGCCGTCAAACTGCTGCGAAATCAATTGGTCGAGTTGACGAACATAGCGTTCCGACCCGGTCCTGTTCAAAACCCGTTCCGCGCCGAAGAACAGTTCCATTACAACCGGGCCGCATAGATGGAGTGCAAGCAGATCCTGTCTGCGAAACCACCCGACCACATTCTCGTCGGGCTTAGGCTTGCTGGTCTCGGAAATGACGTTGGTGTCGAGGACGATCACTCGAAATCCTCTGGCGGGCGGCCGAAGTCTCGTTTCCGCTCCGCTTCGATTTCATCCATGGTTTCGACAAATTCGTCGCTGGCTTCGGCGTCGAACACCGAGCGAATGGAATCCCACGCCGAAAGACCGGGCGCCGACCGGGCTTCCTTCTCAGCGATGATGCCCTTGCGCAGGAGATCGATGGCCTTGCCCGACAGGCTTTGGCCGCCGATGCGGGCCGCCTGCTCGATTTCACGTTTCAAAGGTTCGGGAATACCCCTGATCAGCATGTCACCCATCAGCGTGCCTCAGATTGATATCAATGATATCAATATCTGCACCCAGACTCAAGAAACGGTACCCCCTAGCCCACCAGCTTGCCCGGCGCCTTGTCCCTGGCGAGCTTCCTGAATTTCTTCACGACCATGTCGCGCTTCAGCTTCGAGATGTGGTCGATGAACAGCACGCCGTTGAGATGGTCGATCTCATGCTGCAGGCAGGTCGCCATCAACCCTTCGGCCTGCATCTCCTGCAGCTTGCCGTCGCGGTCGAGATACTTCACCCGCACCGCGGCGGGACGCTCGACCTCGGCATAGTAATCCGGAATCGACAGGCAGCCTTCCTCATAGACGGAACGCTGGTCGGAGCTTTCGAGGATTTCCGGATTGATGAAGACATGTGGCGCCGGCGTCTCGTCCTCCTTGGCAAGGTCGATGACCAGCATGCGCAGCGGCTCGCCGATCTGGATGGCCGCCAGGCCGATGCCCGGCGCGTCATACATGGTGTCCAGCATGTCGCCAGCCAGCTTGCGCAAGGGCGCGTCGACGCGCTCGACCGGTTTGGACACCTGGCGCAGGACGGGATCAGGTAGAATGACAAGTGGCTTGATCGACATGGCGTCTCACCTAAGACGTCATGCGAAAAGCGTCAACCGGGGCAGCTTTGACCTGTTCACGTTTTGATCTGTGCCGGGGGGCCGAATCATCTATGCTGCCCTTATGAACGACCTGAGCTCCATCCTTTCCGAACCCGTGGCCCGGCTCGGCGCCAGCACGCTCACGCTCGGCCATATGCTGGCCTTCGGAGCGATCCTGTTCCTCGGCCTCTTCGTTGCGCTGGTCATCGCGCTGTGGCGCTCGGCCAAGGCACGCACGATCGCCGCGGCGGAGGCCGCCGACCATGCACGCGACGCCGAGGCGCGGATGGCTGGCATCCTGCAGGCCCAGGCCGAGATGCAGGGGCGCATGGGTGCTATCGCCGAAGTGTTCGGGGCGCGGCAGGCCGAGCTCACCCAGTCGATCGGCCAGCGTCTCGACGCCATGACCGGCCGCATCGGCCAGACCATGACCGAGCAGACCAAATCGACGCATGAGAGCCTGGCCAAGCTGCAGGAACGGCTGGCGGTGATCGATACCGCGCAAGGCAACATCCAGTCGCTCGCCGGCCAGGTCGTGCAGCTGCAGGCGATCCTCTCCAACAAGCAGACGCGCGGCGCCTTCGGCCAGTCGCGCATGGAGACGATCGTCGCCGATGGCCTGCCGCATGGTGCCTATGAATTCCAGGCGACCTTGTCGAACGGCAGCCGGCCGGACTGCCTGGTGCGTATGCCGAACGGCGCACCGTCGCTCGCCATCGACGCCAAATTCCCGCTGGAGGCCTGGAACGCCATCCGCGCCGCCGAAGGCGCGGAGATGCAGAAGACCGCGGCGCAGGCCTTCCGGCGCGATATCGAGGTGCATATCCGCGATATCGCCGACAAATACCTGCTCCAGGGCGAAACGCAGGACACCGCCTTCATGTTCGTGCCCTCGGAATCGGTATTCGCCGAGATTCACGAGAATTTCGAGGCGGTGGTGCAGAAGGCGCACCGGGCCCGCGTCGTCATCGTCTCGCCGTCGCTGTTGATGCTGTCGATCCAGGTCATCCAGGCAATCCTGAAGGATGCCCGCATGCGCGAGCAGGCGCATCTGATCCAGGGCGAGGTGATCCGGCTGATGGAGGATGTGGGGCGTGTCGACGAGCGGGTACGCCGGCTGCAGACGCATTTTACCCAGTCGGCCAAGGACATCGACGACATTCTGGTCTCGACGTCTAAAGTGACCAAGCGCGGCCAGAAGATCGAGGCGCTGGAGTTTGGCGAAGGCGAAGCGGAGGCGCCGCGCGGCGGCAGGGTCGAGGCCGGCGCCAGAGTGGCGGATTCCAAGACCGGCCAGTTGAGGCTGAGGGTTGTCGAGGACGGCGACTGAGGCGGCGCTACTGCTCCTCGATGGTCGTCATGCCCTGGAATTCCGGCAACCATTGCAGTGCGGAGCGGTGCCAGACCTGCTTTCTCGGAATCAGTTCCTCGCGCTGACGCGACGTACCGGCCCTGATGCCATAAATCTTCGGCCCATCGCCGACCGAGGTCGCATAGAGATGGGAGCCGCAGTCGCCGCAAAAGCCCTGCGCGCGCTTGGCGCCAGAGGATCCGGTCTTGATGTAGACCTTCGGCGAGCCGCTGGTGATCCGATAGTTGCTTTCCGGGGCTGGAACCGTCACGCGGAAGGCTGTGCCAGTCAATTGCTGGCAGTCCGTGCAGTGGCAGATCGAGGTCTTTTCGGGGTCGACCTCGGCTTCGTAGGTGATGGCGCCGCAATGGCACCCGCCGTCGATTTTCATCCTAGCTTCTCCCTGGATAGTCTTGGAGATTCTAGCGCGGCAACCGGACCATGCAATGACTTGGCTAAATCGGCTGGTCGCCGGACGCGGCGTCGATCAGCTTGCGGCGTTGCTCCCACGTTCCGGTCGTCTGCGGCTTGACGAACAGCCGCGTGATCTCCGGCATCTCGGTTTTCAGCCGCGCCTCCAGCCGCTCGACGCAGACTTCGATCTCGGGCGCCGTCAGATGGTCCTCGAACTCGACGCTCAGGCCGGCGACGATCTCTTGCGGTCCCATATGGACGGTGACAACGCCGTTCGCCCGCCGCACCGCTGGATCCTGCTGCACGATGGCCAGCACCCTCTTCTGCACCTCCGGCAATGCCGGCTCGCCTATGAGCAAGCCCTTGCTCTCGCGCGCCAGGAAGATCGCGGTCGAGCCGAGGATCAGCGCGATGCCGATCGAGGCGGCGCCGTCGAGCTCGGGCATGGCAAAGACTTCCGCCGCCAATATGCCGGCAAAGGCGACGACCAGGCCGAGCAGCGCCGCGCTGTCCTCGAACAGCACCGTATAGACGCTTGGATCCTTGCTGAGCCGCACCGCCTCGAACCAGCCCAGCCTGCCCTTCTCACGGCGGAACGCCATCAGCGCCACATACCAGGAACTGCCCTCGAACAGGAAGGAAAGGCCGAGCACGACATAGTTGACCATGACATTGGCGACCGGCTCCGGCGCCATGATGTGCACCACGCCTTCGTAGAACGACACGCCGGCGCCAAGCGCGAAGACGAGGAGGGCGACGATGAAGCTCCAGAAATAGAGCTCGCGGCCATGGCCGAGCGGATGGCTGCGATCGGGCGGGCGGGCGGCGCGATGCATGCCGTAGAGCAGCAGCCCGCCATTGCCGGTGTCGACCAGCGAATGCACGCCTTCCGAAAGCATCGCCGAACTGCCGGTGAAGGCCGCGGCGGCGAATTTGGTCAACGCGATCGCCAGATTACCGGCAAGCGCCGCGTAGATGACCTTTTTCGATCCGCCATGCCCAGCCATGCCGCGCTGTCCCGGTTGACGCCTGGAGCTTAATGCATGTGGCCCAAAACTGCGCAGCGGTTTTGGGGAGAGCATCAAGACAAAGACTTAAAGCGCGACGCCCGATTCCGTTTCGTCGTGGTGCGCATTAACGCTCGGCCGTCGAAGGTCCACAGGCGATTCACCGGCGAAAACCGGTTGACAGCGGCTAGGCCGCCACGCGCGTCCGACAATGTCCTCTTGCAGTCCGGCTTTTCTCTTGTTTCACTTCATCGCCCACAATCGGAGGAACGAATCATGGCTAAAGGTGCGATGAAGGCGGGCAAGGAAGCCCGTAAGCCGAAGAAGGACGCGAAGAAGCCCGCCGCGGCCCCGGCCCTTAAGGCGCCGCCGGTGAAGGCGACGCGGCTCAAGGACAAATAGGCCTCGGCTGATCCGTCACGGCGCGGATTTACAACCGGCGGCATGGATCATGCTGCCGGTGTTTTGTTGATTGGGCCGAGGACTGCCTATATCAGTGTGGCGAGGACGACCTCGCTTCTCTCCCAAAACCCGGCCGGGACGACCCGTGCTCCCAGTGCTGCTCCGCGCGTCGGCACAGTTGGACCGCAACGCGCCTTGTGGGCAGCACGCAGCGAATGGAGCGTCCCGATGTCGTGGATTTACCTGTTTTTCGCCGGCCTGTTCGAGATCGGCTGGGCGATCGGCCTGAAATACACTGACGGTTTCTCTAAGCTGGTGCCGACGGTGCTGACCGTCGCCTCGATGATCGTCAGCCTCGGCCTGCTCGGCCTGGCGCTGAAGGCGCTGCCCGTCGGCACCGCCTATGCGGTGTGGACCGGCATCGGCACCGTCGGCACCGCGCTGCTCGGCATCTGGCTGCTCGGCGAGCCGGCGACCGTGGTTCGGCTCGCCTGCATCGGCCTCATCGTCTGCGGCATCGTCGGCTTGAAGCTGGTGGCCTGACGTTTGCCGCACGGCAAACGCGTTCGGGGCCGCCCTTGGCGACCCTGAACCTGCTCTTCGAACGAAACCGCTGTTAGCGGGCCGAGAAGCCCGGAGGCGTCCGGCCGACACGCGCCTTGCGCGCGGCATAGCGCGCATCGCGCTTGGCCTTGCGTTCGGCCTCGTCGGCGAGCAAGCGGGAAATGCGCTCGTTCTCTTCGGCTTCCCGGATCTTGGCCTCCGCCGCAGCCGCCTCTTCGGCGGCAATGCGCGCTGCCTCGGCAGCTGCCTCGCGCGCGGCCTTCTCAGCCGCTTCGCGGGCCAGCTTTTCCTGCTTCAGCCTGGCCTTTTCGGCTTCGCGTATCGCGCGCGCCTCAAGGATTGCCTTGCGTTCGGCTTGTCGCGCCAGCACTGCAGGATCGTCCGCCGCCGGCTTTGACTTGAAGCGCTCCAGAAGCGCCTTCTTTGCCTCGTTCGCGGCATTGCGCCGCTCGAAAATGTCTTTTTCCCTGTAGATAGCCAAGTCCACTTCCCTGAAGTCAATTCGCGACGCTTACATACGCGCGAAAACCGATAGTTCAAGCGCCAAAACGGTATGCCAGCCATGAAATTCTGGGCTGTTGCAACTGGGAGACGTCACAATCCCGCGCGAAAACCGACATGCAGTGTTCACAGTCCGCGCCTCTGGCGGCGCGGCGGGCGGGTAGCTATCTCCAGCGCGACGCACAAACATCGAAACAAAGTCATCAGGATGGCACGGCATGGAACTCGGTCTCTACACTTTCGCTGACGTCAGCCCGGAACCCGGGCCGGGCGCCATCGGCCCGCATGAGCGGTTGCGCAATCTGATCGAGGAGATCGAACTGGCCGACCAGGTCGGCCTCGACGTGTTCGGACTGGGCGAGCACCACCGCCCCGACTACGCCGCCTCGGCGCCGGTCGTGGCGCTTGCCGCAGCGGCCGAGCGCACCAGGCGCATCAAGCTGACCAGCGCTGTCACCGTGCTCTCCTCCGACGATCCGGTGCGCGTCTTCCAGCAGTTCGCGACGCTCGACCTGCTGTCCGGCGGCCGCGCCGAGATCATGGCCGGACGCGGCTCCTTCATCGAATCCTTCCCGCTGTTCGGCTTCAACCTCGAAGACTATGACGAGCTGTTCGCCGAGAAGCTCGACCTGCTGCTCGCCATCCGCGATCACGTCAAGGTGACGTGGCAAGGACGCCTGCGCGCGCCGATCAACGGCCGTGGCGTCTATCCGCGCCCCTTCCAGGAGAAACTGCCGGTCTGGATCGCCATCGGTGGCACCCCGCAGTCCGCCGCCCGCGCGGGCGCGCTCGGCCTGCCGCTGGCGCTCGCCATCATCGGCGGCGAGCCGGCGCGCTTTGCGCCGCTGTTCGAGGTCTATCGTCAGGCCGCCAGACGGGCCGGCAACGATCCGGCAAGCCTCGCCACCAGCCTCAACGTGCACGGCTTCATCGCCGAAACCACCGAGCAGGCGGCGGACGATTTCTACGCGCCGCAAGCCGAGGTGATGAACCGCATCGGCCGCGAGCGCGGCTGGGGTCCGACCTCGCGGGCGCATTTCGACCAGTCGCGCGGGCCGAACGGCGCCTTGTTCGTCGGCAATCCCGAACAGGTGGCGGAGAAAATCGTCGCCCAGCACCGGATCTTCAACAATGACCGCTTCCTGCTGCAGATGGCGATCGGCACCATGCCGCACGCCAAGATCATGAAGGCGATCGAGCTCTACGGCACCAGGGTGGCGCCGATCGTCCGCAGGGAGACCGCGAAGATCGCGCCCGCCGAGCCCGTCGCCTGATCGGGTCGCGTGACCTGATCCCATCCGGGCCAAGGGGTCATTGCCGGCTAACGGAACCTTGCAGCTACGCGGGCGTTTTCGCAGGGAAGCCGCGTGTCGCGGTGTGCCCGAGGAAAGCGATGAAGGCCGAACCGACCGCTTCGGGTAGCGCCGGTGCCGCAGGGAGTCCGGACCCGCGCGAGGCCGCGCGAGCGGACACGCATTTGATGCGGTCCCTGCTCATCGGCATCTTCATTCTGATGACCGTCTATGCGCTCTATTTCGGGCGCGCCTTCTTCATGCCGGTGATCCTCGCCTTCCTGCTGGCGCTGACGCTCACGCCGATCGTGCGCTTCCTGCGCCAGCGCGGCGTGCCCGATGCGCTGTCTGCAACGCTGCTTGTGCTCATGTCGGTGATTTTCGTCGCCGGCGCCGGCTATCTGCTCAGCGGCCCGGTCATTGACCTCATCAACAAGGCCCCCTCGATCGGCCTGCAGCTGACCGAGCGCCTGGCACAGCTCAGGCAGCCGTTCGAAAAGATCATGCAGATCTCGCATCAGCTGGAAGGGTTGACCGAGACCTCGCAGGAGCCCGACGTCCAGAAGGTCGTGCTGGCGCAATCCGGCATGTTGTCTTCCGCCGCCGGCAACATCCTGTCGGCGGGCACCGGCATCACCATCGTCTTCGTGCTGTCGCTGTTCCTGCTCGCCTCGGGCACGATGTTCTACGAGAAGATCATCCAGTCGTTCGCCAGCCTCAGCGAGAAGAAGCGGGCCTTGCGGGTCGTCTACGACGTCGAGCGCGAGATCTCGCATTACCTGCTTACCGTTACCATCATCAATGCCGGCCTCGGCACGGTAATTGGCCTGGGCCTGTGGGGGCTCGGCATGCCCAACCCAATGGTCTGGGGCGCGGCCGCCGCCTTGCTCAACTTCCTGCCCTATGTCGGGGCGCTGATGACGATCCTGCTGGTCACGGTGATCGCGCTGATCAGCTTCGACTCGATCTCCTATGCGCTGCTGGCGCCGGCCTTCGTGCTTCTGTGCGACCTGGTAGAGGGCCAGTTCGTGACACCGATGGTGGTCGGCAGACGCCTGGAGATCAACGCGGTGGCGGTCTTCATCGCCATTGCCTTCTGGTCGTGGCTGTGGGGCTTCGTCGGCGCGCTGATGGCGGTACCGCTGCTGGTCGTCATCAAGGTCTTCTGCGACCACTTCGAAGGGCTGAGCCATGTCGGCAATTTCCTGGCGGCACAGCACAGCGTCGTCGTCGAGGAGGATACGGCCGAGGAGAACGGCAAGGTCCGGACCTGACCCAGCCCGGCAATTGTTGGCCGCGCTGTTTGTCGGACCCGGAGCGAGTGCCTATATCGAGCCGGTCAAGCCGGACCTCCTTCATGACCAACGCCTCCTTCGACCTGGATGCCTATTTCGCCCGTATCGGCTATCGCGGTCCGACCGAGGTGTCGCTGGCGACGCTGAAAGCGCTGCACCGGCAGCATCCGCAGGCGATCCCGTTCGAGAACCTCGATCCGTTTCTCGGGCATCCGGTCAAGCTCGATCCCGCCTCGCTGCAGGACAAGGTGTTGGCGCGCGGCCGCGGCGGCTATTGCTATGAGCACAATCTGATCCTCTTGCATGCGCTGACGGCGCTCGGCTTCGAGGTGAGCGGCCTTGCCGCGCGGGTCCTGTGGGGCCAGACCGACGACGCCGTTACCGCGCGCAGCCACATGCTGCTGCGTGTCGAGCTCGACGGCCGCACCCATCTTGCCGATGTCGGCTTCGGCGGGCTGACGCTGACGGCGCCGCTGCTGCTCGAAGCCGGACCCGAGCAGCAGACCCCGCATGAAACCTTCCGCCTCGTGGAGACGGACGATCACTTCCGCCTGCAGGTGGAACTCGGCGGCGCCTGGCGCAACGTCTACCGCTTCGACATGCAGCGCAGCTACGAGGTCGACTATGCGGTCAGCAGCCACTTCCTGTCGACGCATCCGAGCTCGCATTTCCTGTCCTCGGTGATCGCGGCGCGCGCCCTGCCCGACCGGCGCTACGCGCTGCGCAACAACCGGCTGTCGACGCATCATGTCGGCGGCCGCACCGAGCAGCGGGAGATCGCGACGGCGGCCGAACTTGCCGACGTGCTGGAAAACCAGATCGACATCGTCATCCCGGACCGGCCTGCCTTCGAGGCCAGGCTGCGGGAAAAGAGCATCGTGGAGCGCTGAGAAATGACAGCCCTTTCCGTCCTTGACCTGTCGCCGATCGCCGAAGGCAGCGATGCCTCGCGCTCGCTGGCGAACTCGCTCGACCTCGCCCGCCATGCCGAACGCCTCGGCTACAGGCGTTACTGGCTGGCCGAGCATCACAACATGCCGGGCATAGCCAGTGCCGCGACTTCGGTGGTCATCGCCCATGTCGCCGGGGGCACAAAAACGATCCGCGTCGGCGCCGGCGGCATCATGCTGCCCAACCATGCGCCGCTGGTCATCGCCGAGCAGTTCGGCACGCTGGCGGCGTTGTTTCCCGGCCGCATCGACCTCGGGCTAGGCCGCGCGCCGGGCACCGACATGATGACCGCCAGGGCGCTGCGCCGCAATCTCGAGGCCAGCGATAATTTCCCGCAGGACGTCGTCGAGCTGATGGGCTATTTCCAGCCGGCCGAGGAGGGTCAACGCATCCGCGCCGTGCCCGGCGAAGGCCAAAAGGTGCCGGTCTGGATCCTCGGCTCCAGCCTGTACGGCGCGCAACTCGCCGCCCTGCTCGGCCTTCCTTACGCCTTCGCCTCGCATTTCGCGCCGGCCGAGCTAGACCATGCACTTGAGGTCTACCGCTCGCGCTTCCAGCCGTCGGCCGAACTCGACAGGCCGTATGTCATGCTTGGCCTCAACGTCTTCGCCGCGCCGACCGACGCCGAGGCACGGCATTTGTTCACTTCGCTGCAGCAGGCCTTCGTCAATCTGCGCACCGGCCGGCCCGGCCGGTTGCCGCCGCCGGTCGAGGGCTACGAGCAGACGCTGGACCCGATGGCGAAGACCATGCTGGGCCAGGCGCTGTCCTGCGCCGTCGTCGGGTCGCCGGAGACGGTGAGGCTCGGCATCGATGCCTTCGTACGCCGCACTGGCGCCGACGAGCTGATGGTGACGGCGCAGATCTTCGACCATGCGGCCAGGGTGCGCTCGTTCGAGATCCTTGCCTACGTCCACAAGTCGCTGTCGCGGGCGGCCTGAGGCCATTCACTGGTTTTGCCGCTTTTGCAGGGCAGCGGCTTTTGCTATGGGCGGACCACGCTTTCCCGGCAGCGAGCACGCCTGTGACCAACGACCTCGACGCGCGAACGCGCTTTGCCATCGACCTTGCGCGCCGCGCCGGCGAG
>NZ_RZOT01000181.1:0-10415 GCF_003999085.1 Mesorhizobium sp. M4A.F.Ca.ET.090.04.2.1 | reverse complement strand
CGAGCAGCGGCCCCTTCAGATAGCGCTCGTCATCGTGATAGCCGAGGATCGAGTTCTCGTTCTCCTCGAAGGCCAGCACCAGGCCGACATGGTGCCGGTCCTCCGGCACATGGGCGAGCCCGCGGTCGCGCAGTTCGCCGGGATCGGCCTTGCCGGTCAGGTCGATCGGCTTGCCGTCGAGCATGACCGAGCCGGAGACGGCATGGCGGATGCCGGAAATCGCCTCGAGCAGTTCGGACTGCCCGTTGCCGGCGACGCCGGCGATGCCGACGATCTCGCCGGCGCGCAGGTCGAAGGAGACGTCGTCGACCATGGTGACGCCGCGCGAATCCTTGACCGTCAGGTTCTTGACCGCGAGCTTGACGGCGCCGGCTTCCGCCTCGCCCTTCTCCACCCTGAGCAGCACACGCCGTCCGACCATCAGCTCGGCCAGTTCCCCGACCGTGGTCTCCTTTGTCACCCTGGTTGCCACCATCGTGCCCTGGCGCATCACCGAGACCGTGTCGGTGATGGCCATGATCTCGCGCAGCTTGTGGGTGATCAGCACCACCGTCTTGCCCTGATCCTTCAGCTGTTCGAGGATGCGGAACAGATGGTCTGCCTCGGCCGGCGTCAAGACGCCGGTCGGCTCGTCGAGGATCAGGATCTCGGCGCCGCGATAGAGCGCCTTGAGGATTTCGACGCGCTGCTGCAGGCCGACGGGCAGTTCCTCGATGATCGCGTCGGGATCGACTTCCAGCCCGTATTCGCGTTCCAGCCGCTCCAGCTCCGAGCGCGCCTTGGCGATGCTGCTCTTCAGCAATGCGTCGCTCTCGGCGCCGAGGATGACGTTTTCCAGCACCGAGAAATTGTCGACCAGCATGAAATGCTGGTGCACCATGCCGATGCCGAGCGCGATGGCGTCATTCGGCGTCTTGATCGACGCCGGCTGGCCGCCGACGCGGATCTCGCCGCTGTCGGCCTGGTAGAAGCCGTACAGAATCGACATCAGCGTCGACTTGCCGGCGCCGTTCTCGCCGACAATGCCGTGGATGGTGCCGCGCGCGACCTCCAGATTGATATCGCGGTTGGCGCGCACGGCGCCAAAACTCTTGTTGATGCCGATCAGCTCGATTGCGGCTTGCGCCATGCAGCCTGTCCCACTCAGTTTTTTTATCGCTTGGTCAAAACGCCTAGCATGCTGCCCCGCCCGTGCCAATTGGCCGGAGGGTTGTCCACTCTCGACAAATCCCCGCGCGCTTGTCAATTTCGAACGTGGCCGGGACCTTCACATTCGCTAATGTGGGGAACGCGACGGATACGTCGCCTGTGAGCGCAACTGACCGGGGTTTTGAAATGATCATGCCTGCCGACCGGCTGACGACGCTGGAAATCCGCGCCGCCGAGCAGGAAAAGACCATCGAGGAACTGTCAGGCCAGATCGCCGAGCAGTGGAAGGTGATCGAGCGAATGGAACGTAAGCTCAGCGCGCTCACCGACCGCTTCCTGGCCCTGGAGGAGCAAGCCGCGTCCGACGTGCCGGTCACCAAGCCGCCGCATTGGTGAGGGAGGGAGAAGCGTGATGGCCAGTGAAAGCGACCGCATCGCCCGCGCCGGCGACTATGTGTTCGGCCTGATGAACGACATCGAGCGCCGGCGCGCCGAACGCGACCTCGAAATCGACCCCGCCTTCCGCGACGCGGTGCAGCACCTGGCCGAGCGCATGCGCGCCTTCGACCCCGCCGCGCCGGTGGACGGGGCGACCGACAAACGCTGGAATCTGGTCACCCAGCGCATCGCCGAATTGCCGCAGATGCGGCTTGCCGGCGTTGGCAGCGGCGACAGCCGCGCGGAAGCGCGGCCACCCGTCATTCGCAGGCTGGAGCGTCCGCCCTACGACGTCGGCCTGCACGCCCTTGGCGGCCGGCGCGGGTTTGTCGTTGCCATGGCGCTGGTGGCCGCCTTCGCGCTCGGCTACCTGACCGGCGCTTGGTCAGCCGAGGGCACGCTTCTGCCATGACTATGCATTCCGCGAAAAACAAGACCGCCGGATTTGCACCCGGCGGTCCGCATTGCTGAAGATCAGCGCCGATCAATACGGGCAGGCATTGTCCGACATGTAGTCGTGCACCTTGACGGTGCCGGCGATGATGTCGGCCTTTGCCTTTTCGACTGCTGTCTTCATGGCATCGTCGACGAGCGCCTTGTTGTTGTCGTCCATGGCGTAGTCGACGCCGCCTTCCTTGAGGCCGAGGTCGTTGATGCCGGCGGTGAACTTGTCGTTCTTGGCATCCATGAAGGTGTTGTAGACGGCGACGTCGACGCGCTTGACCATCGAGGTCAGCACCTTGCCGGGCTGCAGCCCGTTCTGGTTGGAATCGACGCCGATGCCGAGCTTGCCGGAATCGGCCGCCGCCTGCAGCACGCCGACGCCGGTTCCGCCGGCCGCCGCGTAGATCACGTCGGCGCCCTGGTCGATCTGCGTCTTGGCGATCTCACCGCCCTTGGCCGGATCGTTCCAGGCGGCCGGCGTGTCGCCAGTCATGTTCTGGATCACCTCGGTGGCGCCGGCCGACTTGGCACCGCCGACATAGCCGCAGCCGAACTTGCGGATCAGCGGGATGTCCATGCCGCCGATGAAGCCGACCTTCTTGGACTTCGAGGCCATCGCCGCCATCACGCCGACGAGATAGGAGCCTTCCTGCTCCTTGTAGACGACGGAGCGGACGTTAGGCTTGTCGACGACCATGTCGATGATGGCGAACTTGGTGTCGGGGAATTCGGTGGCAATCTTGTCCAGTGCGTCCGCCCAGGAGAAGCCGGCCATGACGATCGGATTGCGGCCGTCCTCGGCGAAGCGGCGCAGCGCCTGCTCGCGCTGGGTGGCGTTGGAGACTTCGAATTCGACATAGGCGATGCCGGTCTCGGTCTTGAACTTCTCAGCGCCGTTATAGGATGCCTCGTTGAACGATTTGTCGAACTTGCCGCCGAGATCGTAGAGAATCGCCGGCTGGATATCCGCGGCGAAACCCGGAAGAACCATTGCGGTTGCGGCCAGAAGGCCAAGAACGATACGTTTCATGTGATCCACACCCTGTCGGTTATTTTTCCGTTACGCACCGCCTGCCAGCCCGGTTCTCCGGCGGGCAGACGACGTCTGGCAGGAAGTATGCCCCTCCCGCTCGCGGCCAATCTGGCACGGCCCGAAACAAAATTCACGTGGAATTTTGACCTTTTGGAAAAGCATCGCGCCGGCATGCGGCGCGGCGCATCATTCGGTTCGCCGGCCGGCTTGGGCGTCGGATGGCACACCGCGGACCATCAGGTCGGAGCGAACGCGCCGCCCCGCCGCTGCCGCCGGTAACCGATGGCATAAAACAGGAAGGCCACCACCGCGAACACCGCGAAACCGGGCTGGCCGAGCACCCAGGCAATGACGCCGTCCCAGAGAAGCGGGCTGGCCTTGTCGCGCACGTAGGTCTCGAAGGCTGCGCGGGTGTCGGGTGATACCGCCAACCAACTCGTATTGAGCGGGGTCATGACCAGCGCCGAGGCCGCCACCGAGCGCGTCACGTCGACCACCGCCATGATGACGGAAACCGAAAGCGCGACCATCGCCGCGAGACGAAAGATGAAACGTAGCATCGAGACTTCCTCCCCAAGACGAAACCGGGCCGTCACAGACCCGGGTTTCGTCCCTTCCCCGTCAGAGAAATAGAGCGAGCGCGCGCCGCCGGCAATCGTCACACACGAATTTGAGCTATACCGCCGGCTTGCGTTTGCGTCGGTTGACGCGCCAGACCGCGAACACCCCGCCAGCGATGGCGCCGATGATCAGCCCGGCGAGGCCGATGAACACGGCGAAATAGCCGCAGGCGCCCTCGAAGCAACTCATGTCGCTGGCATCCGCGATCAGCGAGCCCGCGGCAAAGCCGGCGCAGGCGCCGATCGCCGCGCCAAGGATGATGCCGAGCAAGGCCGCCACCACCGAAACCAGCACCGGCGGGCTCTCGGTTTCCGCATTGGCATAGACCGCATCGGCACCGGCACCGCGGCGCAGCAGGTAGAGGCAAAGCAGGCCAATCGCGATCTCGCCGCCGGTAAAGACAAGGCTCCTCGCCGAGAAGACGAAGTCGGGCGTCAGAAGCACATAGGCCTGCTGCGCCAGCAGCCAAAGGATGGTCGCGACCTGCCAGATGGTGAAATGGCGCGGGAAGCGCGCCGAGCGATTGAAGGCGAGGCCGAGCAGGTAAAGCCCCCAAAGGATGGTGACGATGCCCGCGACAAGGCCGCCATAGATAAGGAAGAAGACGCTTTCCGGCAGGCTGGAATCGCCGACCAACCGCCATGTCGACATCAGGCCATAGACCGACCTGGCCATGACGATGACGAGCCACGCCACGGGCACGTAGGACAGCCCGCTCTCCGGCCGCGCCGCCGGCCCCTGGTTGGTCGAAGTCATCTCCGGACTGTGCCCCCGCAAAGCCTTGTGTCCACAAGGACAGCGGACGGATGGCGAAGTCAAGCAATGACAGGCTGTGCCGCCCGGTCTGTGCACATCATTCGGCCGCGGGTGCGTGGCCAAGCCGTGGCGGCGGCCGCGCGAACGGTCCCTTATGCGGCAAAGCCGACAAAGCGCCATTATGGCTTGGCATTCGCCGCGGGATCGACTAGATGAGCCCCGCGCCTCTTGCTTCGACGGCTATGGGCGCCGGGATTGAGTGTCCGCCGGTTGAGGGCGCTCGAGGTGCGGAAATACCGCGCGAAATTCCCAAGGGACTGCATATCCCCAACCCGCGCGGCAAAACCGGCCGGTGCGCTCGTGCAAGGACGGAGAGGTGGCCGAGTGGTTGAAGGCGCACGCCTGGAAAGTGTGTTTACGGGAAACCGTAACGCGGGTTCGAATCCCGCTCTCTCCGCCATACCATCAAAAAAATCAACAACTTATAGTGAATTTCCGAACTTACCCGCCAAAGAGCCCATCATGTAGGATGCTATTGATTTAGGCAGCATGCGACGGCATGAGACATCCGGCCGGGGCGCCATTCCCATCATAAAACGATATCTTGGACCCATCGAGATCACAATTCTGGCAATGGCGGTGAGCGACTACTAGGCTGGGGTGAATCTGGCCTTTCTGTGTGGCGCTGTTCTGTAAATCCCTTGCGGCCGCCTCGATCGACACCGCGCGCGCGTCTTCGATTAATTGCTTAATCGCCTATTCGCTGATGCGAGTACCATGCCTTGCGACATGTTATGCTGCCGCCCTTTCCGAGGGGGCACATGCTGATGCGCGTCTGCTGGTTGTTGATTGGGGTCGCAATTGGAGTTGCTGTGACTTTGGCGATCACAAGCCAAACTTGGCTGATCGCAAGCCTTGAATACAATCTGACCTGGGACCGGGGTCGAGATTGGGTTGGAGCTTTGTCCGGCTGGGCAGCATTCGTCGCAGCAGCGGCAAGCTTGCCCTATTTGATAGGACAGTGGCGCGAGGCCAAAAAGCAAACGAGATTCGTGATCGGCGACGAAGACCCAACCCTCGACGTCATCGAACATCTGAAAGACAAAAACACGCTTGTTATCAGAATAGTGAATTGGAATAGGCGGGCGATTTTCGTGAAGGACATTGCGGTCGCGTCCAAAACCAAACCCTCGAACATGACGGACCAGGCTGTCGTTTGGGACGCCAAGAACGAAGACGGTGATGTCGACGCGAAACTCCCCGTTCAGATCAAGGGCTGGGAAGATCGAGCGGCAAGGCCCGGCTTTGCGAGCCTCGATATCCTCCTGATTAGACAAGCAGCCGGTAGCGAGGAGAACTGGACGGCAGACAGCGTAGTGCCTTTCCCGCAGGATGCGAGCATAGTCGCGACCATTCAGATGCTGGGCAACGTGCACCGCCTGCTTGAGCTCACCGCAAACGCGTTTCCTGCAAAAACGCCTTGATGCAGGCTCCAGCGCCCGGAGCGCGTTGTCGGATGCGCATGCCGATGTCATCAGTCGTCAAAGCCAAGGTCAACGACGTCTTCAGCAAGGAACCAGTCTTGTGCCAGTTCCCTTTTCGGTCGAATTGGCCGAGGTAGGAGGTGCGCCCATCAGATAGCTTGCTTGTCCCGATGACCGCGCCAATCATCGACACGATCGCGCCAAGCGCCAGCCCGCTGCTGGTCGACGAAACTACATTTAGACCTTTCTGTCTGGCGCCTCCATCCGAATTGCGCCTGCTCTTCAAAGATGTTGGCGAGCCGGGGTTCGCGGTGGTGCAAACTTGACCGACGCGCGCATATCTGGGGGTTCGACTCGGAAGAGCGCTACCGCCTTTCCCCCCATTCGGAAACCCCGCGATATTTCCTACGGTGTTGGGCGTGACGCGAACGGCAGCTTTGCGCCTCGTTTCGGCGATGCGCCAGCGCCGAACTGGCCTCCAAAAGCTGCCAGGGACTATTTCCAGGATGCGCTCGCCGCCCAGCTTACTTAGGAAGCCTCCCGAGCTCCAAGAGCTTGGCGATGCATTTGGAAGCGACGGAGTTAGAAACGCCAAGCTTAGCGGCGATGGGTTTGTGGACTTGATTGCCCCATCCGTCCTTAGGTCCGTTCGGCATCTCCGCAAGGACGCGCTCCAATTGAAGCGAATGATAGCCTCGAGCTTTCCAGGCTTCGGCCCTCCCTAACCCTATGGCCATCGACTGAAAGAGCAGCTCCGACTTGCTCTTAGCCGCTGCTTCGGCCAGCGTCAGGCTCGCCGGTTTCTTCAACCGCAGTGAGATCAGCAGCGTGCCGAACAGGGAGGACTTCATAGCGGCGGAGCGATGAAGTCGATTCATCAAACGCACGAGGACAAATATCCTTGTGCAGCACGAAACGCCTCTGGCCATCACGACCGTGTCGCTATTCTCGCCCGATCGGAGGACGATTCTCAAGCAGACGTCGAAGGCGATGTCCAGTTCGTTATACAGTGCCGACAAGGTGCTGAAGTTGCCAAACTCAACGATCCCAGCTTGGAAGCCGTTGAACGACATGTAGTTGCCAATCGCCTGGATCAACGTACGAAGCGAGTCCAACTCCGCGCCATTCACTTTTATGGTCACCTCGCTTTCGGGTTGGTCTGACAAGGCCCCGCTGATGTTTGTAAGTTCCTTTGCGAAGGCGGAGATCCGGCGCTGGGTATCACTGGTGTGAAGCAGAAGCAGTAGCGAGGCCTGCCGTTCAGACGCCACCTTTCCGATTAGAACGGCAGTCAGCAGAAGGCCACAGGCGACGTCAAGAACAGCAACGACCCGGCCGAAGCCAACCGGAAGCACATCTCCATACCCAAGCGAGGTGAAAGTGACGATGGAGAGATAGACGGCCTCCGGGAAAGTTGGAGCGCGTCCTTCGACCAGCGCTCCTTGGCCTTGCGGAGCGAGCCAGAAGTACGTTGAGGAGACCAAGAGCGTCGCGGAGGCGATGATCATCAGATCCGCGTATGAACTGCGATCTAACAGGCGGCCGAACGGGCTTGGCATGTTCGGCTTAGAATGAGGACGCATTGCCTTTAGATCATCCGGACCGGCCTTGGCGCCCCCCATGTCTTCCATCGGCATTTCTCACTTCACTGCGCGCGATTGGAACCGCCTGTGGTCGTTTACAGGCGGTGGATTCTGCGGGTCAGGCAATAGTGCGCATAACCTTTTCGACACATTTTTGCTAAATGGAGGGCATGACCCTGCAGGCGCTCGTACCGCAGCCACGCGGTCAAAGCTCCCATTAATTGCGATTAGTGCAAGCGACTGTGAGAAACACTTCGTTGACGGCTGCGAAATTCCCCAACGACCAACGAAGCCTCGGCGCTGTTTCCCATTCTGCCTAGTGAATGGCGAATTCGGCGTGGTTGAGGATTAGTCGAGCGACGGGCAACTAGACGGGAGCATAGGATCCGTTGATCGTCGACTGGCAAGACCCCATTCGGACGGCCATCAGGGCTCGGAGGAGGCTCTTCCGCGATGAGGCCCAAAGCGGATCGTCTGGTTGAAGCCCCATTCCGGCCGGGCTAGTGCGAGTTTAGTGGGACTTCGACCGTTGCTTAGGTTGGAAAAGGTCCGGCATGGCGTATTGGGTCCAGCTCGTTTAAATTTTGCGTCGAACCCCTGGGCTTTAGCCATCCCAACGGAAGCGAATCGGGTATGTGAGCGCGCTGCTTCACCCACCATCGCTGACAAACCGCATCGCTTGCCCGCATGACTGCAACTTCGCATACTAGACTGCTCTCCCGCAAAATCTCTGATTACTGCCGTATCCGGCTCGACCCCCTCTTCCCCCCTCAAGAAAGCGCCCGCATCAGGGCGTTTCTGCTCA
This sequence comes from Mesorhizobium sp. M4A.F.Ca.ET.090.04.2.1, assembly GCF_003999085.1. Taxonomy (NCBI): domain Bacteria; kingdom Pseudomonadati; phylum Pseudomonadota; class Alphaproteobacteria; order Hyphomicrobiales; family Phyllobacteriaceae; genus Mesorhizobium; species Mesorhizobium sp. M4A.F.Ca.ET.090.04.2.1. Next base: position 2,102 of record NZ_RZOT01000181.1, on the reverse strand, counting down.
ACCTCATCGCCCGATCTGAAACACCGCCACGAAAACTCCGCAGCTATGATTGGCAAGAAATCGGCATTCTCTGCGGTCTCGATGATGATGCAATTCGATCTGCCCGGTCCTCGATCGAACCAGCATTGGATGCGATCGCTCGAAATACAAAAACTGCGCGGAAGCCGGCGACCGTCGCGAGCCACCGCATCAACAAATCGCAGAGCCATGCGCGAGTACGTCCTCTGTCGCCGCGAGCGAAGGCCCGTGCTAGTCACCACAAAAAGCAGGAGCGGTTGGAGCGGGAAGCAACTGCAAACCGGCAGAAGCCCGGCATAAAGCCGCGTGCTATCGAGGAGTTTCCGGAACCTCTTTTTGAGGATGCATCTGATCACCCCAGCTTCCAGGCGGCGCTCGATTTCCAGATGCGCCGCCATGGCGACAGCTATTGGCATCTTCATCGGGCTGTTGTCCGAGACGACGAGAGTCTGGACCGCTCGACAATTCGTCACTGGCTGCAGGGATCAAAATCGCCGCGCAGCGTGGCGAGCATGGAAGTACTAGCTCGAATCGAGCGCCGTTATCGTCTTGCAGCAGGGTATTTCAAAGCGAAACTCCCGCTTCAGACGCGCTCGGCCTCCGGCCACATTCTCGATGATATCGGCTCGGCTGAACGCCGTCGGCTTGCGTGGCACTTGCCTGACGACTTCAACACGCGTCGTTCGGAGGAGCAGGAAGAGATCCTAGAATGGGTTCGGCGCGTGATTATCAGCGGGTCAACTGATTACCGGAAATTCCAGGCGGCTGCGTTGAAACAGCGTTACGCAATCCGTTTCCCGGGTATCACCTATGGTCAATCGGATGCTGCGAATGACGGCTATCGAGTTCAGCGCCAGCAACAGGACGATGATGGTGCCCTGTTCACCGACCCCGACCTGATATCCGGCGTCATCGAAGCGCCGCCTGGGCTTGGCATGGAAATGGCGGATTTGATCCGGTTCAAGACCGCGACGCTCACTGCGTTCGGTTTGCAGCGCAACGGTGTTTGGGGCGAAGAGACGGCATCGCAGAAGGTCGAGCATCTCGGTCTGATGTTCGGTGCGTTGGCCGCGCATCCGCGCGGACCCGTACGCGGCTATGGCGTTCCGACGCCGCATTTGACCTTTGGCCTGCTCGTCTTCCCCTCTGTCTGGGACTGGTATGTGCAATGGCGCGAGAAGCGGCGCGGATTCTACACTTCCTGGGAGGTGGACATGCTGCGAATTTCTCTCGCGCTCACTCGCAAGGACACGGGCTGGCTTAGGCAGCAACCTCACTTAGCGTCGCGGATCCGTCCCGTTAATGGACTGGTTTCACAGACCGACGTTGATCGCGCCCGCGGGGACTGGGAGGACGCCTGCGATGTCTACTTCAAGCACGCCTCCTCCCGCGTGAAGGAGATCCAGCGTATCGCGCGTGTGCACCGAGATCCTTTTGAACCAATTATGCCTGTGCTGGAGGCCGATAGCCCCGTTGGCGAGTATCGAAAGATAACGGAAGAGATTGTTCGGCTCATGCCAGATGAACGCATTCATCGCCGTCCTGCCGCCGAGGCAGTTCGTTCATTCCTGATGCTTCGGTTAGGGTTGCATCTTGGGTTGCGGCAGAAGAACCTGCGTCAGCTCATGCTCAGTGAACGCGGGAGGCTGCCAAGGTCTGAGCGTCAGCTAGCCGACATGAAGCGCGGTGAACTACGTTGGAGCGAACGTGAAAACGGTTGGGAGGTGCTTATTCCTTCGATAGCGTTCAAGAACGCGAACTCATCCTTTTTCGGAAGCAAGCCGTTTCGGCTCGTCCTGCCGAACCTGGCTGGTTTATACGAGCACATCCAGGCGTATATCGATCGGCACCGCCGAGTGCTGCTTGGAGGAATGGAAGACCCCGGCACCTTCTTTATCAAAACGGTGAAGGCGACCAGCAAGGACGCCGAATACGATCGAAACACATTTTACGAGGCGTGGCGGCTGACCACCCAGCGATATGGCATTTACAATCCATATACTCGACGAGGCGCGATCCCCGGTCTTCTCCCTCACGGCCCGCATAATGTTCGCGGCGTGCTGGCAACGCATATCCTGAAGCAG